>JAGWRQ010000035.1 GCA_028869615.1 Candidatus Methylomirabilota bacterium
CGGTCACCATCATTGAGGCAGGTCCGTGTCCGGTGGTACAGCGGAAGACCATCGGCACTGACGGCTACGAGGCGATCCAGATCGGCTATCAGGCGGAACGCAAGGCAAAGAAGGTCACCAAGCCGCTCAAGGGTCACTTCGACAAGGCCAAGGTGGCTCCACAGAAACATCTCGGAGAGTTCCATCTGGAGTCGCCGGAGAGCACGAAGTACGCCGTCGGCCAGGTTCTGACCGTAGGCCTCTTCGAGCCGGGAGAGAAAGTCCGGGTTACCGGTATCACGAAGGGGAAAGGGTTTCAGGGCGGGGTCAAGCGGTGGGGGTATCGAGGCGGTCCAGAGACTCACGGCTCCATGTTCCACCGAGCCCCCGGCTCAATCGGCGCTTCGTCCTTTCCGTCCCGCGTCTTCAAAGGGCACCATATGCCAGGACGGATGGGGTCAGATACGATGACCGTCAAGGGGCTTAAGGTGGTGAAGGTCATTCCAGAGCAGAACCTGGTGCTGGTGAAGGGCGCTGTGCCTGGACCGGCCGGTGGCCTGGTCACGATCTGCAAGCGAGGCTGAGGCGATGTCGGTTATAGTCCAGGCTCTGGATACGAACGGCGTGAAGACAGCAGATGTCGCCCTCGATGAGGCGGTCTTCGGCGCCGTCGCTCCGTCGCATCTATTGCATGATGTGGTCCGAATGCAACTGGCGAATCGTCGTCAGGGGACCGCGTCAACCCGCACACGGTCCGAGGTGCGCGGTGGTGGGAAGAAGCCCTGGAAGCAGAAGGGGACCGGTCGGGCTCGAGCCGGAACGCGACGCTCACCCCTGTGGCGCGGTGGGGGGACGGTGTTCGGTCCGAAGCCTCGGAGTTACGGCTATGTGGTCCCGCGGCAGGTACGGGCGGCCGCGCTTCGGGCTGCCCTTTCTGAGAAAGTTCGGGCCGGACAGTTTATGGTGGTGGACAGCCTTTCACTGGAAGAGCCAAGCACCAAGGCGTTCAAGGCCCTACTTGAGCGATTGGGGGTTCAGGGGCGCGCCTTGCTTGTGACAGACCAAGCTCGGCAAGATGATGCGGTGGTCAAGTCCTGTCGTAATCTACCCCATCTTACGCTTGTACCCACGCAGGGGCTGAACGTGTACGATATCCTGAGGCATGATACGCTTGTCATGACCAAGGATGCGGTGAGCGCGGTCGAAGAGGCGTGGAGGCCATGAGAGAGGCGTATCAGGTTATCCGTCGTCCTCTCATTACCGAGAAGGGGACAGATTTGAAGGACCAGACCAACCAGTACCTTTTCGAAGTGGCCCGGGATGCCAATAAGATCGAGATCAAACGCGCGATCGAATCGTTGTTTCGGGTGAAGGTACGTCAGGTGCGGACGCTCTCGGTCAAGGGCAAAAAAAAGCGGCTGGGGCGTTTTGTCGGCCGTACATCCGATTGGAAGAAGGCAGTGGCCACCCTGAAAGCAGGGGAAACCATCGAGTTCTTCGAGGGAGCATAGATGCCGATTCGAGCCTATAATCCGACATCCCCAGGCAGGCGCTTCCAGACGGTTCTGGAGTACGCTGATGTGACCAGGCCCGCTCCGGAGAAGGCGCTTCTCCGTCCGCTGAGGAAGAGCGGGGGGCGGAACGCGGCCGGCAGGCTCACCGTGCGACATCGCGGAGGTGGGCACAAGCGGCAATATCGCCTCGTTGATTTCAAGCGGAATAAGTCCGGGGTCCCCGCAAAAGTGGCGTCGATTGAGTACGATCCGAACCGTTCCGCGCGAATTGCGCTCCTCCACTATGCGGATGGGGAGAAGCGGTATATCGTGGGGCCATTGGGCCTTCAGGTTGGGGAGCAACTGATGTCCGGTCCTGACGCCGAGATCAAGGTCGGTAATGCCCTCCCATTGCGCGCGATTCCAGTCGGCCTCACGATCCATAATCTTGAGTTAAGGCCCGGTAAAGGAGCTCAACTGGCAAGAAGCGCCGGCTCCGGCGTGCAATTCTTGGCCAAAGAGGGTGAGTACGGTTTGGTGAAGCTTCCCTCCGGTGAGTTGCGTCGGATCAGCCTTGATTGTATGGCAGTCATCGGTCAAGTAGGGAACCTGGACTACGAGAACGTGTCGTTGGGGAAGGCTGGGCGGTCGCGATGGCTCGGGATCAGGCCCGCGGTTCGGGGTGTGGCCATGAACCCCCATGATCACCCGCTGGGTGGTGGCGAGGGAAAATCGTCCGGCGGTCGCCATCCCTGTAGTCCCTGGGGGAAACTCGAGCGAAAAACCCGAAAAAAGGGGAAGCCCTCGGATCGCTTGATTGTGAAACGGAGAAAATAAGTTTCGTGTTTCGAGTTCCGGGTTGAAATAACCCGAAACCCGAAACCTGATGTGGAGGTTAGCGTGCCGCGTTCACTGAAAAAGGGTGCGTACGTAGATCCGAAGCTCCTCAAGAAGATCGAGGCGATGAATGAGGGACGGGAGAAGAAGATCATCAAGTCCTGGTCGAGGCGGTCCGTTATCCTTCCAGAATTTGTCGGGCATACGCTGGCGATCCATAACGGGAAGAAGTTTATCCCGATTTACATTAGTGAGAATATGGTCGGGCATAAGCTGGGAGAGTTTTCTCCAACCAGAACCTTCCGTGGGCATGGGGCGCATACCGCGCGTTCCACTGCATTAAAATAAAAGAGGATTGTGTCGATCATGGAATGCCGCGCAGTCGGCCGTTTTATAGGAATTCCGCCACGTAAGGCGAGGCTCGTCATTGACCTGATTCGCGGTCGCGGCATTAATCAGGCGCTCGACACCGTGAGGTATACGAAAAAGTATGCCGCTAGGGCCATAGAGAAGATTCTCAAATCGGCGCTTGCCAATGCGCAGCATAACCATGGAGCGAAGAATATCGATCGTCTGTTCGTCAAGGAAGCCTTTGTCGATCAGGGCCCGACTGTCAAGCGCTTCCGGCCCCGTGCGATGGGACGGGCGAACCCGATTAAAAAGCGAAGCAGCCATATCACTATCGTCCTGACGGAGAAGGAAGCTGCCCTGTAACTGAGTCTTCGCGGGAGGCCGTATGAGCCGTCTCCTGTGGGCAAAATAGCTGTCAGTGGTCAGCATTCAGCTGTCAGCTTCAGGTAAAAACAAGGAACGTATCAGTAAAGCTGATAGCTTCTACTAAATGACGGAGGTGTGATGGGACAGAAGGTGCACCCTGTAGGATTTCGACTGGGCCTCATTAAACCATGGAGGTCCAGGTGGTTCGCCACAAAAGGGTATGCAGATGCCCTGCACGAAGACCTCAAATTCCGGCGCTTCATCAAGGAACGGGTCTACCACGCTGGGGTGTCCGCGATCGACATCGAACGAAAGGCTGACCAGGTTCGTGTTGTGATCCATACCGCGAGGCCCGGTATCATTATCGGGAAAAAGGGTTCCGAGGTCGATAAGTTAAAGGCCGCGCTGTCCGGTATGACCAAGAAACCGATTCAATTGGACATCGTCGAAGTTCGACGGGCGGAACTGGACGCCCAATTGATCGCTGAGCAGATCGCTTCCCAATTGATGCGCCGGGTCGCGTTCAGGCGGGCCATGAAGAAAACCGTCCAGTCCTCGATGCGGTTGGGGGCTCAGGGCGTGCAGATTGCGTGCGCCGGCCGGCTGGCCGGGGCAGAGATTGCGCGCAGAGAATGGTATCGCGAGGGCAGGATGCCGTTAAATACGCTGCGGGCCGACATCGATTACGGGTTCACTCAGGCCAAGACCACGTACGGGCTGATCGGGGTCAAGTGCTGGGTCTACCATGGGGAGGCGATGCCGGAGACGGTGGCGGCTCAACAGGAACGGGAGATGCCGCAAGCAGGCCAGCGTCGGCCCAGGGGGCTTAACCCGCCGCAGGGTTAGGGAACGCGATGCTGGCGCCAAAGCGAGTCAAGTTTCGGAAGCAACACCGGGGGCGGCGGTCAGGGATTGCCGTCAGCGGTTCGACGTTGGCCTTTGGAGAATATGGCCTGAAAGCGTTGGAAGCGGCATGGATTACCAATCGCCAGATCGAGGCGGCTCGTCGGGCCATGACGCGCCATATCAAGAGGGGCGGCAAGGTGTGGATCCGAATCTTCCCGGATAAACCGATCACGAAGAAGCCTGCGGAGACTCGGATGGGTAAGGGGAAGGGCGCGCCGGAAGGTTGGGTGGCGGTGGTGAAGCCCGGTCGCGTCCTATGCGAGATGGAAGGAGTCACGGAGACAACCGCCAAGGAAGCCATGCGTCTCGCTGCGCATAAACTGCCTATCGCCACGCGGTTTGTGTCCCGTACGATGGCGGTGAGCTGAGGGCAAGGATGGATGCGAAGGCGTTCCGTGAATTGAGCGAGGCAGAGTTGGAGCAAAAGCTTCACGAGATCAGAGATGAACTCTTTAAGCTGAAGCTGAGGGCTTCGGTGGCGCAACTTGAGAACCCGGCCCGTATCCGCCAACTTCGTCGGGAGATCGCCGTCGGAGAGACGGTGCGGAAAGAGTCCGTGCGTAAGCAAGCATTACCAGAGGTGGAGCGGACGCCATGACCGAACAGAAGAAGAGAGGTCGTCGAAAAGCCTTAGTGGGGGTCGTGGTGAGCGACAAGATGCAAAAGACCGTTGTGGTCATGGTCGAGCGTCTGGTACGTCATGCGGCATACGGCAAAATGATCCGCTGGCGGACAAAGGTCAAAGCTCACGACGAGGACAATCGGTGCAGTACAGGGGACAAGGTTGCCATAGAAGAGGCTCGGCCTTTGAGTAAAGAGAAGCATTGGCGGGTCACAGAAATCCTGGAGAAGGCGGCTGTGTAGTGGTAGGTGCCTCGCCGTTCGCTCTCACCTCAGTTATGACGTGGATGGGTACGAGGAAGGTAGACGATTATGATCGGCTTACGGACAATTATGGAGGTGGCCGACAATTCCGGCGCCAAGCGGATCTCCCTGATCAAGGTGCTGGGAGGATCTGGAAAGCGGTATGCCCGCTTGGGCGATGTCATCGTCGCGAACGTGAAGGAGGCGATCCCGGAGGGTTCGGTGAAGAAGGGCGCCGTGGTAAAAGCGGTGGTGGTCAGGACGTCGAAAGAAATGCGGCGCTCGGATGGCTCGTATATCAAATTCGATCGCAACGCGGCCGTGCTCCTGAACGAGCAGAATAACCCAGTCGGCACCCGGATTTTTGGTCCGGTGGCCCGAGAGCTGCGTGAGGCGCGGTTTATGAAGATTATCTCCCTGGCGCCAGAGGTAGTCTGAGGTGGCGAGGGCTGAATCTGTGAGGGTATGATGGCGGTGAGACAGGGGCTTCAGGTCAAGAAGAACGATCTGGTCGCCGTGATTGCTGGGAAGGACAAGGGGAAACGGGGCAAGGTGGTGAAGGTAATTCCCAAGACCCTGCGGGCCTTGGTGGAAAAGGTGAACCTTGTGAAGCGCCACACCAAGCCGGGCCAGGGCTCAAAGCAGGGGGGGATCCTTGAGCGAGAGAATCCCATTCATGCTTCGAACCTGATGCTGGTGTGCAACAAATGCGACCGCCCCGTCCGTGTCGGCTTTAGTCGTCTCGCCGATGGCCGAAAGGTGCGGGTGTGTAAGAAGTGCGGCGAAGTGGTTGATTAGGGGAAGGATGATGGCGCAAGGGGCCAAAACAAAGGAGAAAGAGAAATCGGACGTGAGGGAGTCTCAAACGGAGCCTCGCGCCATGCCACGACTCCGCGAACGCTTTCGCGACGCGATTGCCCCAGCCCTTATGAAACAGTTCAGGTATAAGAATATCTGGCAGGTGCCCCGTCCCTCGAAGGTTGTCATCAATATGGGGCTGGGGGAGGCGGTAGCGAATGTGAAGGTGATCGACGCCGCCGTCGAGGAGCTCTCAGCCGTGACCGGACAAAAGCCGGTCGTCACACGCGCCAAAAAGTCCGAGGCTGGGTTTAAGCTGAGGACCGGGGTGCCTATCGGCTGCAAGGTCACCCTGCGCGGGGATCGGATGTATGAGTTTCTCGATCGGTTCGTGAATGTCGCCCTGCCGCGCATCCGAGACTTCAGAGGCGTGCCGGCTAAGTCGTTCGACGGTCGTGGCAATTACAATCTCGGGGTGAAGGAACAGCTCATCTTCCCGGAGATCAAATACGACAAAGTGGATGCCGTTCGCGGAATGGATATCGCCATTGAGACTTCAGCGAAGACAGATGAGCAGGCGCGCGCGCTCTTGGAACATCTTGGATTCCCTTTTCAGAAGAGCTAATAGAGAACGGCTATCAGTGGTCAGCCTTCAGCAGCAAGCTGATAGCTGACGGCTGAAAGCTCGGGAGTGTAGATATGGCCAAAACGTCGCTAATCGTCAAAAGCCGGCGTACGCCGAAATTCAAGGTGCGCAGTTATCACCGCTGCCGCATCTGCGGACGACCGCGCGGCTACCTCAGGAAGTTCGACATGTGCCGAATCTGCTTTCGGAATCTGGCGCTTCGGGGTGAGATTCCCGGCGTCATCAAGGCAAGTTGGTAAAAGAGTTGCGTGTCTTCCGAGGGCCCGAGCATTACGGGCTGGCGCCTCGAGCGCTAAACGTGGAGTAAGTCGATCATGATGACCGATCCTATAGCCGACATGCTGACCAGGGTCAGGAACGCCAACTTGGCCGTCCATGACAAAGTCTATATCCCGGCCTCAAAGGCGAAGATAGAGATTGCAAAGGTCCTACGGCAAGAGGGATATATCAAGAACTTCAAGGTGCTCGAAGTCGACAACCGTCGGGTGCTTCAGATCGACTTGAAGTACGGTACGGGGGACCAGCGGATCCTCGGTGGGCTTCGACGGGTCAGCCGACCCGGACTCCGGATATATGCGACGTCGCGGCGGCTGCCTCGGGTCATGAATGGTCTGGGCGTCGCGATCCTTTCGACTTCGCAAGGGATTATGACAGAGCGTGTGGCCAGAAATCGCGGGGTAGGCGGCGAGGTGCTGTGCTACGTCTGGTAAGAGCAGGCGAGGCCGTTGATCGGGGTTGTGGGTGTGAAGGGTAGCGCGTTGGGTGCGTCGGCGCAATGAGAGCTGTACGGTAGAGGAAACAGGTAGGGTATGTCACGAATCGGAAAGAAGCCAATCCCGTTCTCGGATCAGGTCAAGGTAGAGATTGCGGGGGGTAATGTCTCTGTCCAGGGGCCAAAGGGCAAGCTTTCACTTCGCCTCCATCCTTCAATGGCGGTGAAGGTGGAGGATAGCCGGCTTCATTGCATGCGGCCCTCGGACAATAAACTCCATCGTTCGCTGCATGGACTGACTCGCACGCTGATCGCGAATATGATCGAAGGGGTCACCAAGGGATTCGAGAAGAAGCTGGAGATGATCGGGGTCGGCTATCGCGCCTCGGTGCAGGGGAGGAATCTCGCGCTGATGTTGGGCTATTCACATCCTCTCATCTTTCCGTTGCCTGACGGGATCAATGTTTCAGTGGAGAGCCAGAATCTGCTGACGGTCTCCGGGGCGGATAAACAGCAGGTCGGAGAGGTAGCCGCCAAGATCCGGAGTCTCAGATCGCCTGAGCCGTATAAGGGCAAAGGGGTTAAGTACGCGGGCGAGCGTATTCGCCGGAAGGCCGGGAAGGCTGGGGCGTAGATCGGATTGCGCGTCTGAAGGAGGACTTGAGTTGGCGGGCTACGAAGGGAAACAGGAACATCGGCTGCGGCGTCATCGCCGAATCAGGAAGCGCATTGTAGGCAGCGCAGCCTGCCCACGACTCTGTGTATTCAGAAGCGCTCGACATATTTACGCGCAAATCGTTGACGACGAGCAGGGCAAGACGCTTGCTGCCGCTTCTACTCTTTCGAAGGAGATCAGAGAACAAGGAAAGGTAGGGAGTAAGACAGCGGCTGCTCGGTTGGTCGGTGAGCTATTGGCGAGCAAGGCGTTGGCAGCTCATATTTCTCGCGTGGTGTTTGACCGCGGCGGGTTCAAGTTCCATGGACGCGTGAAGGCGTTGGCCGCCGGCCTTGGGGAAAAAGGGGTCAAAATCTAAGGAAGGAGAAGATTTGAACCAAATCAAAGCTGACTCGCTGAACCTTGCCGAGCGCATCGTCCATATTAACCGGGTCGCCAAGGTGGTGAAGGGGGGACGGCGATTCCACTTCAGCGCCCTCGTCGTAGTGGGCGATCAGAACGGACACGTCGGGATCGGATTAGGAAAAGCGCACGAGGTGCCGGAGGCGATTCGCAAGGGGATCGAGGCCGCCAAGAAGGACTTGGTCGGCATATCGCTGGCGCAAACGAGCATTCCCCACGAGGTGATTGGAAAGTTCGGATCCAGCAGGGTCATCCTGAAGCCGGCCTCACAAGGAACCGGGGTCGTAGCGGGCAGGGCGGCCCGCGCGGTGTTGGAGGCGGCGGGTGTCCGGAATGTCCTGTCGAAGTCGTTGGGATCCGATAATCCCCACAATGTTGTGAAGGCGACGTTGCAGGGATTACAATCGCTTCGGGCGCCTGAGGACGTGGCGCGCGCGCGAGGCGTGCGTCAGGAAGAAGGGCCGATCGCCCAACGGGCATAAGATGGATAAAGATCTTCGTATCACGCTTCGGAAAAGTAAGATCGGCCACCCGGCGCACCAGGCCCGGGTTCTTGCCGGGCTAGGGTTGCGCAGAATCAATCAGTCGGTGGTTCGCGCCGATACCCCGATCATTCGTGGGATGATCAGGAAGGTGGTCCACCTGGTCAATGTCCAGCCGGTTGATAGCAAGGAGCGAGGATGAAGCTGCACGAGCTGAAGCCGCCGGCGGGGGCAAGCCGACGCAGGAAGCGTGTCGGCCGAGGCACCAGCTCGGGGCACGGCAAGACATCGGGTAGAGGAGAAAAAGGCCAGAAGGCTCGCTCGGGCGCCCATATCCATCCGTGGTTCGAGGGCGGCCAGCTTCCGCTGCATCGCCGTGTGCCAAAGCGGGGTTTTACCAATAGATTCAGAAAGGTCTACGCTACCATAAACCTGAAAGACCTGGAGCGATTCGAACCAGGCACTAAAGTGACTCCGGGGTTGCTGCAGGAGAGGGGGCTTGTCAAGGATCTGCAGGTCGGGCTGAAGATTCTGGCCGAAGGCGTTCTCAGCAAGCCTCTGAGCGTAGCTGCCCATAAGTTCTCCAAGCGATCGATTGAGAAGATCCTGGCCTCCGGTGGGAAGGTCGAGGTCATCGGCGCATGATTGAGGGCGTTGGTAATATCTTCAGAGTTCCTGAGCTCAAGAAGCGAATCATCTTTACCGCCCTTGCGCTGATTGCCTATCGGCTAGGGTCCCACATCCCGACGCCCGGCATTGACGCCCACGCTCTTGCATCGTTTTTTCAGCGAGCAGGCGGGACGCTGCTTGGCTTCTTTGATCTCTTTTCGGGTGGCGCGCTGCGTCGTCTCAGCATCCTCGCGCTTGGCATCATGCCGTACATTAGCGCGTCGATTATTCTTCAGCTCCTTGCCGTTGTCTTTCCCCCCTTGGAAAAGCTGAGCAAAGAAGGGGAGCAGGGGCGTAAGAAGATCGCTCAATACACGCGGTACGGAACCGTCCTGCTTGCAGCCATCCAGGCCATGGGGATCGCCATCGGCCTTGAGAGTATGCGGAGCCCGGTTGGTGAGCAGATCGTAGTGAATCCGGGAATGGGCTTCCGCCTGATGACCACGATTACGCTGACGACAGGGGCGATCTTTCTGATGTGGCTTGGCGAGCAGATTACGGAGCGAGGGATTGGGAATGGGATCTCGCTTCTGATCTTTGCCGGCATCATCGTCCGGATGCCTGAGGCGATCGTCAATACGTGGCGGCTGCTGATGACGGGCGAACTGAAGGCTGTCGCGTTGCTGGCCGTCCTGGTTCTGATGGTGTTGGTGGTGGCCGGGGTCATCATCATGACGCTCGGCCAACGACCGATAACGGTGCAGTATGCGAAACGGGTCGTCGGACGTCGGATCTACGGAGGTCAGAGCACGCATATCCCGTTGCGGATCAATACAGCCGGGGTCATCCCGGTGATCTTTGCCGCCTCGATTATCGTATTCCCGGCTACGATTGCGCAATTTTTTAATCATCCTTGGATGCAGGCTGTGGCCAGGGCGCTCTCCCCGGCTACGCTGATCTATACGGCGCTCTATGCGGTGGCCATTATTTTCTTCACCTACTTTTATACGGCCATCATCTTTAACCCGACCGACGTTGCGGATAACATGAGAAAGTACGGAGGATTCATCCCTGGCATTCGACCGGGAGCGAAGACAGCGGAATTTATCGAGAAGGTGTTGGATCGGATTACGCTTGTCGGGGCGATCTATCTGACGCTGATCTCCATTCTTCCGGAATTGCTGATCACCACGATGAATGTCCCATTCTTCTTTGGGGGAACCTCCCTCTTGATTGTGGTTGGCGTGGCCCTGGATACCGTACAGCAAGTGGAGTCCCACTTGCTCATGCGTCACTACGAGGGATTCTTAAAGAAGACTCGAATCAAAGGCAGACTGGGGTAGTGGGTTATGCGGCTCGTCCTGCTGGGACCGCCTGGCGCTGGCAAGGGGACACAGGCCAAGCTGCTGACGGCCAAGTGTGATGCCGCGCATGTCTCCGCCGGCGACCTGCTGCGACAAGCCGTGGCCGACGGCTCAGAACTGGGACAGACTGCCAAGCCGATTATGGCGCAGGGGGCTCTCGTCCCTGATGGAGTCGTCATTGAGCTTATCGAAAAGCGATTGCGTAGACCCGATTGCGCCGGCGGTTACATCCTTGACGGGTTTCCACGGACGCTGCGCCAGGCCGAGGCGCTCTCGGAAGTTCTGAAGCTTTTGCACGCCCCATTAGATATGGTCCTTAGCGTGGAGGTATCTGAGGACGACCTGGTGAGACGACTTGCCGGTCGGCGAATTTGCCGAGCCTGTGGGTCGATGTTCCACGTCGACACGAAGCCGCCAACACGGGTTGGGGTCTGTGACAACTGTGGGGGCCCACTCCTCCAGAGGGACGACGATAAGGAGGACACGATCCGCCATCGCCTTCGGGTCTACCGGGAGCAGACAGAGCCTCTGATCGCATATTACAATACGATGGGGCTGCTGAGGCGGATCGACGGTCATGGGACGATCGAGGAGATTGCTGAACGCATCCATCAAACCGTAGGGGACGGGCAGGAACAGCCATGATGATCTTGAAGTCCCCTTGGGAGATTGATCTGATGCGAAAGAGCAGTCGGATCGTGGCGGAAACCCTTGAGCGGCTGACGGGACTGATTGAACCGGGGCTGACCACCTTGGAGTTGGACCGCTATGCGGAGGACTATATCCTGAGGCGAGGGGGCAAGCCTGCGTTCAAGGGCTACCGCGGTTATCCCTATACGCTCTGTGCGTCCGTGAACGAGCAGGTGGTTCACGCTTTCCCGTCGGCGAGGCGCCTTGAGGATGGTGACATTGTCAGCCTGGACCTTGGGGTTGTCGTCGATGGGTATTATGGAGATGCCGCGGTGACGGTTCCCGTGGGGCAGGTGTCCGAAGAGGCCAGGCGTTTGATGGCCGCAACCCGAGAGGCCCTTTCCCGGGCGATCTTGGCTGTGCGGTCCGGGAACCACCTCTCCGATATTTCGCATGCCGTGCAGTCCGCTATCGAGGCTCAGGGGTTCTCGGTCGTGCGCCTGTTTGTCGGTCACGGGATCGGTCGGTCCCTTCATGAGGAACCGCAGATTCCGAACTTCGGCCCGCCGGCCCAAGGCCCTGTGCTCAAACCCGGGTTAGTGCTGGCCATTGAGCCGATGGCGAATGCCGGCGGCCCGGACGTGATGATCCTCGATGATCGTTGGACAGCGGTGACATGTGATCGATCCCTTTCCGCTCATTTTGAGCACACAGTCGCGATCACCGAGAACGGTGTACAGGTGCTGACCAGCTTGACCGAGGATGAGTCACCTGAGGATACGGGCCGCTGATGCCGAAGGAAGAGGCGATTGAAGTTGAGGGGACCGTCATTGAGCCGCTACCGAATGCCATGTTTCGAGTAGAACTGGAAACGGGACATAAAGTGCTTGCGCACGTGTCCGGAAAGATGCGCATGCATTTCATTCGGATTCTACCGGGGGATAAGGTGATTGTCGAGCTTTCTCCGTACGACCTGACCCGAGGGCGGATCATTTACCGGTATAAGTAGGCATCAAGGTGAAGGGTGGAAGGACGATGAGCGATTCTGCGGCACGGGGGTTGTCATGAAGGTTCGGGCGTCAGTCAAGCCGATGTGCGAGAAGTGTAAGGTTGTTCGACGGAAACGGGTGCTGCGGATCGTCTGCGAAAATCCTCGGCACAAACAACGACAAGGATAGTCGGTTCACCGGACAGCTATTGGCTGGCGGTTGACAGCTGAACGCTGTTCTTTGAGGAAACTATGGCACGCATCGCCGGTGTAGATCTTCCGAGAGAAAAACGTCTTGAGGTGGCGCTGACGTATATCTACGGTATCGGCCGCCCTGCTTCGCACAAGATCTTACGGGACTCCGGGGTCAGCCCGGATGTCCGCGTGAAGGACCTCACTGAAGAGGAGGTCACGAAGCTGCGGCGAACCATTGAGGGGAACTATAGAGTCGAAGGAGACCTCAGGCGTGAAGTCTCCATGAACATCAAGCGACTCATGGATATAGGCGCCTACCGCGGCCTGAGACATCGCCGGGGTCTCCCGGTTCGGGGCCAGCGAACCAGCACCAATGCCAGGACGCGCAAGGGGCCTCGCCGGACGGTCGGCGTGAAGAGCAAGAAAACGTAGTCGATTGACTTGATGGAGGAAGAATGGCGGAGGAAATAAAACCGAGACGTCCGGGGGGACGTGTGGGAGGCAGGAAAGAGACCAAGAACATCGCTCACGGGATCGCCTGCGTTCAGGCGACGTTCAACAATACCATTGTCACCATCACAGATGTGACAGGTAATGTTGTCGCCTGGGCGAGCGCCGGCTCTGTCGGGTTCAAAGGTTCCCGAAAGAGTACCCCATTTGCTGCGCAGAGGGCTGCAGACAGCGCCGCCCAGAAGGCGATGAGCCATGGCATGAAAGAGGTGAAGGTCTATGTGAAAGGGCCTGGCGCCGGTCGAGAAGCGGCCATTCGAGCCTTGCAAGCGGCAGGCATGGAGATCGTGGCGATCAAGGATGTGACGCCGATTCCGCACAACGGCTGTCGGCCGTCTAAGCGGAGACGTGTATGACACAGTCGTTCTTGTTGACACATCACCCGGTCATTCCCCGAAGGAGGGCCAAGAGCGTGATCTGCCGACGTGTCAGTGGGACTGGGGACAACACCACTCCCCTGGGAGGAGGGGTTCGTGGCTAGATATCGAGATCCCGTGTGTAAGCTGTGCAGACGAGAAGGGCTGAAGCTGTTTCTGAAGGGGGATCGGTGCTTCTCTGCCAACTGCGCGATTGAGAAGCGTAACTACGCTCCCGGTATGCATGGCCAGCGACGGACGAAGGTATCGGACTACTGCAGGCAGCTACGCGAGAAGCAGAAGATGCGCCGAATCTACGGCGTCCTGGAAACACAATTCCGGAAATATTTTCATCTGGCCGAGCGACAGACGGGCATGACGGGCGAAAACCTCGTTAAGATTCTGGAGCAACGACTGGATAGTGTGGTCCATCACCTCGGATTTTCCGCATCCCGCGCACAGGCGCGGCTATTAATCACTCACGGTCACGTCCTCGTGAATGGACGAAAAATGGACATTGCGTCCTATCGGGTTCGTCCGGGCGACACCATCGAGGTGCGGCCAAAGAGTCGCGAAATGACGGCAATTAAGGCGGCTCTCGAGGGAGCAAAGCGGCGAACGTTGCCGAGTTGGCTGGAGCTTGATGCGACCAACATGAAAGGAACCGTCCGATCGATCCCATCCCGGGAGGAGATTGCTATTCCCGTGGAGGAGCAGTTGATTGTTGCGCTGTACTCCAAATAATGGTGGGCGTGGGAGGTTTTGATGATTCAGAAGTTTAAGGGCATCCAGAAGCCAAAGCGGCTAGAATGCGAGCTGGAATCTCTGACCAGCACATACGGCAAGTTTTTTGCGGAGCCCTTTGAACGCGGGTTCGGATTGACCATCGGTAATGCGCTTCGTCGTATCCTCCTCTCCGCAATTGAGGGGGCCGCGGTAACTACTATTCGGATCACCGGAGTGCTACATGAATTCTCAACCCTCCCTGGGGTGAAAGAAGATGTAAGCGATATCATCCTTAACCTCAAGGGGCTGCGACTCAGACTTCACGTTGATCACCCCAAGACCCTGTACCTTAAGGCGTTCTCAGAGGGGGAGGTTCGAGCAGCGCATATCACTCCGGATTCGGATATAGAGGTATTAAATCCCGACTTGCATATTGCGACCTTGGATCAGGATGGTAAGATCGAGCTGGAGATGGAGGTGTGCCATGGACGTGGGTATGCCCCGGCTGAACGTAACAAACGGGAGGGGCAACCTATCGATGTTATCGCTATAGACTCAATCTTCTCCCCGATCCGGAAGGTTAATTTCCTGGTTGAGGACGCCCGGGTCGGCCAGATCACTGACTACAACAAGCTTATCTTGGAGGTCTGGACTGACGGGAGCGTTCTGCCACGAGACGCCATCGCGTACGCAGCAAAGATCCTCAAGGATCACCTGAGCATATTTACTAACTTTGAGGAGGAGCCCGAGGGGGAGGGGGTTGTCGTCGACGAGGCGAAGCAACGGCTACAGGATAACCTGAATCGAAGCGTCGACGAGTTGGAGCTTTCGGTGCGGTCTGCCAATTGTTTGAAGCACTCCGGCATTCGATACATCCATGAGTTGGTCGTCAAGAGCGAGGCCGAGATGTTGAAGACGAAGAATTTCGGTCGGAAGT
>JAGWRQ010000224.1 GCA_028869615.1 Candidatus Methylomirabilota bacterium
AAGTACCGGGGCGCTCTGCGGCGGGATGGCCGGTTTCAGGATGACGGAGAGATACAGCCCCAGCCCCATCGGTGATTCCCATCGACGACCCATCCGACCGCGCCCCCGCCGCTGCCGCTCCGCGATGATGATCGCCCCATCCGGCTCACCACGATCGGCCAGCGCCGCCGCTTCGTCGTTCGTCGACTCGACCTCCTGCAACAAGTGGATGGTCGTCCCGATCCGCCGCGTGATCAAGCCGACCCTGATCTCCGCCTCTCTGAATGGCGCCAAAACCTCGTGAGGGTCCATCGCAGCTCCTCAAGCCCCATTCCCTACCGCAAGAGATGGTCGATTCGTTCAAGATGCTGAAGTAGTTTGGTCCTGGTATCCATAAGCCGGGCATGTTCCTCCCGCTGTTTGGTTACCACCTCCTCCGGCGCCTTGGACATGAAATCGGAATTATTCAGTTTCTTGTCCACCCGCGTAAGCTCCTGCTCTACCTTCTCCAGCTCACGCCGCAGCTTCTGCTGTCTGGCTGTAAAGACCGACAGGTCGTCTACCGGCAGGTGCACTTCGACGCCGTTTACTAAGGCCACCGCTGCCGCCGAAGGTCGATCCAGGTGCTGGCCAGAGGCCACGTGCTCCGCGCGTGTGAGCGCAGCGAGGTACGGCCTGACCGTGTCGATCGCCCTGTCGTCATGGTCCGAGGATGTCCGGAGCACAAGCCGGATCGACTTGGATGGAGCGATCTCCAGATCCGAGCGAAGGTCGCGGGTCGCCCGCGTCAGATCCATCAAGAGGCCCATCGAGGTCTCAGCATCGGCAGCCTCCCATGCCGGCTCGGCTTTGGGCCAGTGGTCCAACATCAGGCTGGTTCCCCTACGGCCCGGCAGTTGCTGCCAAATCTCTTCGGTAATAAACGGCATGAACGGATGCAACAGGCGCAACGCAGTCTCCAGCCCCAGCAGCAGCATGGCGACCCCGGCTTGCCGCTGCTCCGGGCTCGACTCCGAAGTAAGGCGGGACTTGACGATCTCCAAATACCAGTCGCAGTACTCGTGCCAGACGAACTGATAGAGGGCTGACGCGGCCTCATTGAACCGATAATCCTCCAACGCCCCTGTCACCGACCCGATGAGGCCGTACAGTCGGCTCAGCAGCCACCGGTCGGCCAGATCCAGGGAGAGAGAACTCACGGGCGGGAGAGGGCCTTCAAGGAGCGGCAGGTATCGGGCGAGGAACTGATGGGCATTCCACAGCTTGTTGCAGAAATGGCGATACCCCTCGATCCGCTCTTGCGAGAGTCGGATGTCACGACCCTGGGCCGCAAGCGCGGCCAAGGTGAAGCGGAACGCATCGGCGCCATATTTGTCGATTATCTCGAGGGGATCGATGACGTTCCCCTTCGACTTCGACATCTTCTGGCCTTCAGCGTCGCGCACCAGGGCATGGATATAGACCTCTCTGAACGGGACGTCGTTCATGAACTTCAGTCCCATCATCATCATCCTGGCGACCCAGAAGAAGATGATGTCGAAGCTGGTGACCAGTGTCGAGGTGGGATAGAACCGTGTGAGCAGTTCGGTCTGCTCCGGCCAGCCCATGGTCGAGAAAGGCCAGAGGGCCGACGAAAACCAGGTATCAAGGACATCGGGGTCTCGAACCAGCGCGTGCCCCCCGCATCGCGGACAGGCGGCGGGGGGCGACAAGGCCACGATCGGCGTGGCATCGCGGAGGATCCTGTGAGCCTCCTCGTCTCCCGGCGTAGGTGTAGCCGTTCCGGCGGCTGCCGCCGCAAGTAGGACGTTGTCCCCATCGCACTGCCGGCAGTACCAGGCCGGGACCTGGTGTCCCCACCAGAGCTGCCGCGAGATGCACCAGTCCTTGATATTCCGCATCCAGGCAAAGTAGGTGTTCTCCCAATGCTGGGGGACAAACTTGGTCCGCCCCTCTTCCACCGCCCGAATGGCCGGCTCTGCCAGCGGTCCCACCTTCACGAACCATTGAGGCGACAGGAACGGCTCCACCACCGTCCTGCAGCGGTAGCACTGTCCAACTGCATGCAGGTGCGCGTCGACCTTCACAAGCAAACCCCGATCCTGCAGCCACCGTACGACGACCTCGCGAGCTTTCTCCGCCTTCAGTCCTGTGATCTCGCGATCCAGCGCAGGCTCGATCTGCGCTTCGGATATCGACCTTGAAATCCTGCCTGCCTCGTCGAAGAGCGCGATCCGCGGCAGGCCGTGCCGGTCGCCCGCCTCAAAGTCGTTGAAGTCATGAGCGGGGGTGATCTTCACTGCGCCGGTGCCGAACTCCCGATCCACGAGAATCGAATCACCCACCACCGGGATGCTTCGGCCAGTAAGCGGAAGCCTGACCTGACGGCCGATCAGCCGATTGTAGCGCGGGTCGTCCGGGTGGACGGCGACGGCGGTATCGCCCAACATCGTCTCGGGGCGGGTGGTCGCCACCACGAGCCGGGTTGCCGGGTCATCCGCCAGCGGATAGGCGATATGATAGAAAAGGCCTTGTGTATCTTCGTGCTCCACCTCGATATCGGAGAGCGCCGTCCGGCAGCGGGGGCACCAGTTGATGAGTCGCTCCCCCCGATAGATCAATCCCTCGTGGAACAGACGGACGAACACCTCGCGGACCGCCCGCTGACGCGGTTCGTCCATGGTGAAACATTCCCGGTCCCAGTCGCAGAACGCGCCTAGCCGCTTAAGCTGGCGGATGATCGTCCCGCCCGATTCCTCCTTCCACTTCCAGACCCGCGCCACGAACCCTTCACGACCAAGCGCCTCCCGCTGAACCCCTTCAGATCGAAGCTGTCGCTCGAC
>JAGWRQ010000225.1 GCA_028869615.1 Candidatus Methylomirabilota bacterium
TGCCCGCCAAGGCCCGGGCCCTACTCGATCCCTTTGAGGAGCTTCCCTCCAAGATGTTGCTCAGTCGCAACGACTTGAATACATTCCTGAAGAAATGGGGAGACCTCCAAGGCAAGGTCCAGACACTCCATCGCTGCTGGATATGGGGAGAAGGGCCTGCCAAGAGATGGCTTGAACAGCTTTATGCTCTCCATCGAGATGCTTGGCAGAGCACAAAGATCCGCGAATGGCAAGAGGTCTATTCCGGCATCCAGGGGAGGCTCCCGTCACGATTGGATCGTCTCTATGCCAGGTTTGATGCCTTGAGCAACCGGATTGTCTGTTCCCGCCAGGATCTCAACAGGTTCTGGACCAACACACGGGAGCACCTGAGTGGGATGCGATTTTGGCACATTCAGCCTTTCGCGCTCGCGGTCACCTGCTTCAAGGAGCTGCTCCTGACAACGGCGTTCGCTCGGAGCCTCTTTGCATCGATTCGCCGGAAACGGGCGGGGGCGCCGCAGCCTTGACGTGCCCGCGCGAAGACTGATTGACTTAGGCCCCAGCCTGATTGATAGCCGTGAGCTGCCATGGATTCGGCCCGACCGGGCGCGTCACGGTCCAGTACTCCTCAAACTTCACGGGGTCGGTGCGGCTGCCGTCCACGACCTGCGCAGTCGTTTCGTCCACAGTGTAATCGAGGAGGTTCGCCAAAAACCGCACCGTCACGTAATCCTGCCCCTGCTCCTGCCATGCTTCCGTCAGTTCGACAGAGCGGACCGCAATATTTTCTAGACGGTTGATCTTTCGTTCGTTCTTGAGCCGCATCACATCCGCGCCGAGCTGAGCGTACATCTGGGGTGTGAGGACCGCACGGACCGGTTCAAGATCACGATTCCCCCAAGCCGCCTGGACCTTAAAAAAGAGATCGGTGCACGCCTCTCGGAAACGTCCTTCCTCGAACCCAGCGTCCATCTGGCGGATGTACGCCAAGCCCTGGTCTAAATCGACCTCTCGAACCATCGTTGCCTGCGACGCCGTCCCCTGGTAGCGCTCCGGCTCACGTTCACCCAACTCCACGCGCTGATACGGCCCCTCGGTTGGCGCCGGCTGCGACCGTTGCTTGACCACCCAGTAGATCGCCAAGCCGATCGCGGCCAGGATCACCAAGTCCATCAAGCCGAAACCCCCACCCATGCCGCCATAGCCACCGAAGCCCAGACTCCGAAACAACATTCCGCCGAGAAACCCGCCAAGCAGGCCTCCCGCCAGACTCCGCATAAACCCGCCTCCCGGCGATGAAGGCATCGGGGCCGCATAGGGGCTCCTCGGCTCGGTCTGCGGCTGCGCGGGAGTTGTCGGCCTATAGTTGTTGCGGCTTGGGCTGGAGAAGCTGCGGGAGCCACGGCTCCCGAAGCTGCGGCCGCCGCCTGCCCGCGCCCATACCTCCAAATCTGTGGTCAACAGAGTTACAACCACCGTAAGAACGATTAACCCTAAGTACTGTCCGTACTTCCGTATCATATACTTCCTCCTGTTGCTGAATCCCACCCCGCGGATCTTACATCTTCAAACTATTATCACGAATGCTGTCCGGCGGCGCAAGCAAAAAGCGGTCGTGTCGTTGCTGACGGAGCAGATCGCAAATGAGCCGATAGCGTCTCTATCTTTGTCGGCGGTCATAGCGGACCTCCGGAAACAAAAAGGGCAGCGGAGGATTGTTCCGCTGCCTCATGGGCTCATTCGAGCCTCTCACCGCGGTGGACGACCTACCTGTGCGCTGCGCCACGGTGGTCTGATTGAACGGTCACTTGGGCTGGGATTCGCCCTCGATCGGTGGCGGAGGCAGATCCCTCGCGGCAGGCGATTCAATACGCTGACCTTGACCAGGCGGGATCCCCCGATGACGCTGCCGGAGATCCTGGATGATGCGGCGCATCTCGGTCTCAAATCGATCTTCGAACAAGGCGAGGCGGGCCTGCTGCTCCACACTCAAGATCAATCGAAGCCCTCCCTTGATGGCTTGTTCGCGCCCCCTGAAGTCGACTTCGGCGCGCTCTAACTGTTCGAGTCTCGCCTTGACCTCCTGATCCCGCAAGGGCCGCTGTTTCAGAAGCTCAGTGAGCTCATCTCGCAGCAGGCGCTGCTGCCTGTGGAATTCGCGACGCGACGCCTCCAATTGGGCCAACCTGGGAAAGAGTTTCGCCGCCTGCTCTTCGTCCAGATTGAGCGCCTCAGTCATCTTCCAGATCCTGATCGTTTCAATCGCGTGCCTCCCCTCCCGGGGATCTGGCAATCCGGGGGGCGCGGGAGCAATCCGCTGCCCGAAGGCGTCAGAGGCCAGGCTCAGACACAACAATAATCCGGCAACGGCCGTAGTGACGTAGTAGCATCCCGCCAAGGATCGTCTCCACGCATCTCTTATGACTGTGACCATCGAAAACCTCTCATTCGATCAAACAGGATTTGCCGCTCCTCCTCGTTAAGCGAGGCAAGTGAGTCCATCGGGTCGGCCTCTGAGCGTAACACCAAGGCCGTTTCGAGCCGATCCGCAATTTCGTCCACCCCGCGGAGCCGCCGAATCGCTGCCACTAAGATCGAGGGCTCCTCAACGATTTCTCCGGCCACCATCAGCGGTTCGCCAGAGTGCCGATCCCCCACATCAGGGCGTGGCACCATAGCCACACCGCGATTCTCGCTGTCCCGGCCTATCACCTTTGCCGTCGAAATCGGCGCCACCTGGCGATCCGTCCTGCCGGGTAACAAGCCCGGCAACCGGACGACGATGAACAGCGAAACGGCCGCGACAGCCAGGCCGGCGATGAGGCGTGGCCGGAA
>JAGWRQ010000226.1 GCA_028869615.1 Candidatus Methylomirabilota bacterium
ACCCCTTTGAGCCCCATGGGATAGGCTACGTAGCCCTCCGGATGTTTCTCCACGATCACTTTGAAGTAACGCATCATCGTTCCCTTCTTCGGCGAAGAGGAGAGCCGTTTCAGGCCAATGTCGAGTGATCTTACTCCTTCGCGCTCTCAGGCGCAAGCTGACCCCGCGTCATGCCGCAGAAATGCTGGATTGGCGCTGGCGCGGTTCTCTCTGAGGGGACGGACAGATGTAGAATCGCCGTATTATCGTTTCCGTTGTTGCCAGCCTCACGGGCGACAAAGTATTTAGCCATTGGGACCGCGGGCTTGCCCGCGGGTCTCCACCCGGGGAGGGAGGGGAATGGATTTGGTGATAGAGGCGGGAAGTGTGGTACAGTATTCGTATGCCATCCATCCTGGACAACAGAAAAGACGAGGAGCGCGCGAGGTTCCTTCGATTGCCACCCCTTGAGCGAGCGGAGACCATGCACCGTCTGGTCTCCAGTATCCTTGCCCTCAAAGCCGATGCGGAGGGGGTCTCGGTCTATGAAATCTATCAAAGATACCTTCGAGACAATCCGCGGCATTATCAACGCCCTGCCCGTTAAGGTCAACATAGCCGTAGTTGGCGGCTATGCCGTAATCCTGCATGGGGTCGAACGGACTACCCTTGATGTGGACTTTTGCCTGTATTCGGACTTGATTCGAGCATCTGGAGCCGATGCGTTCTTTGCCCTGTTGAAGCGACACCTTCCGGAACGATTTCGCGCGGAGTTAGTTCAGGGAAGCACGACTCCCGAGGATTCCTTTAAGCACGATGCCATCTTTCTTGAGGATCTGAGTGGTGAATATCCGCGTATGGACCTGCTGATTGCACGTTATAAATGGGAGCTGGAGGCCATCAAGCGGGCTGAGCATCTTCCGGGTGTCTCCGTCCCCGTGCTGACCAAACCGTATCTTGCCGCCATGAAACTGCAGGCTACAGGACTCAAAGATGCCGATGATGCGGCGAACCTCATCCGCTTGATGACTGAGGAAGAAAAAGCGACCACCTTTCAACTTGCCGAACGGACCGGTCGAGACAGGAAGTTGGCTCGCCTGCTTGCCCCCCTCGAAGAAGAAGTTCGAGAAATTCCTGAAGAACTTCTCTGAGCTTTGACATAACCCACGATACTGCTTGACGCGCCCTGGCGAATCTCTTACTGTTGGCTCACGGCCGGTCGATTTGTGGTCGTGCTACCCGATTTTCTGACATATTCTGAAGTTGGTGCGGCGAAATCAGAAGGGGTCAGAGGAGATGCAGAAGCATCCAGAAGACGCAGCGAGCTATCGTGACGCCGGCGTTGATGTCGAGCGGGAAGAGCAGGTGCTGTCCCGGCTGATCGAGACGGCCAGCCAGACGTTCGCCTTTGTGCAAGGCGCCGGGAAGCCGGTCCTGCCGATCGGCTTTTTTGCCAACGTGATCGACGTCGGCCACGGGATAGGTCTGGCCCTTTCGACCGACGGAGTGGGCACAAAGCTCATGGTCGCGCAGACGATGCAGAAGTACGATACGGTTGGGATAGACTGCGTGGCGATGAATGTGAACGATGTGCTCTGCGTGGGGGCGCGCCCGATGGCGTTTCTGGATTATATCGCGGTGCAATACGCGCACCCGGACCTCATCGGCCCGCTCATGCTGGGGCTGAAGGAAGGGGCGCGTCGCGCGGGCGTGGCCATCTGCGGCGGAGAGATCGCGCAGGTCCGGGAGATGCTTGCGTCGGAGCGGGAGGGGTGGGGATGCGATCTGGTCGGAATGTGTGTCGGGCATGTTCCGCTCAATCGAATGATCGTTGGAAAGTCGGTGACCCCTGGTGATGTCATTATCGGGATCCGAAGCAGCGGGATTCACAGCAACGGTCTAACATTGGCCCGGCAGGTCCTGTTCGCGCAGAACAAGCACACGGTGGATACCGAGTTCGAGGAGCTTGGGCGAACGCTTGGAGAAGAGTTGCTGGAGCCGACCATCATCTATGTACCGGAGGTGGTTGAAGCGCTTGAGCGACCGCTGTCCATCAAAGGGCTCGCCCATATCACGAGCGACGGGCTGCTGAACCTCCTGCGACTGGACACCGCGTCTCATCCGGTCGGGTATGAGATCGACCGATTCCCGCCGATCCCTCCGATATTCTCTCTGATCCAGCACTCAGGGGGTATCCCAGATGACGAGATGTTCCAGGTCTTCAATATGGGGATTGGGTTCTGTGTCGTCGTCGCTGAAGCGGATGCGGAACCGTTTATAGAAATTGTCAAGCATCACGGCCGGGAAGCGTTACAGATCGGCCGCGTGGTAAGCGATCCGGAGCAAAAAGTCGTCATTCGACCCCACGGCTTGGTGGGCCAGGGCAACCGGTTCGTAAAAGTGTAGTCCGCGATGTGAGCAGCGATCTTTTTGCGCGAAAACTGAGCCAGCCGTGGCCCAGTGAGGCGTTGAGCTTTCTGGATTGAACGCGCCAACGAGTCGTGATAATATTAAATTGTTTCTGATAGCGAAAGGGATGGCTCAATGGGACGGGGATCCGGATCGACAGCTCCGACCGTGGCCCTCATCGCGGCTATCTGCCTGTTGTGGGTCTATCCGTTTTGTCTCTTCCACCAGGCCAGTACTGACGCTTACCAGCGCGTAACCTCGGCCGATTCCGACCATGGTTCATCCTCACCCGCCATTTGCGATGCCCACTTGTTTCATGCAGTAGTAACCGGCCAAGAGGCTGGCGCTGACGTAAAGAATGGTCTCAGCAGCCGAATCTCGCCTCCGTCAACAACCCTCTGTGAACGGTTC
>JAGWRQ010000227.1 GCA_028869615.1 Candidatus Methylomirabilota bacterium
CCTACCTGTATCTGCTGTCGGTGCTGCACGAAGACATGCACGGGGAAGCCTTCACCTATATGCGGCAGACCCTGGAATACCCCGCCCCAAAGCTGAGTATCGCCGAGGATGGGTCAAGCGCGCGCGAGCTGGGCGGCGGTCCGTTGCCGGGGGACGTCGAGATCCCGGGCGCCGTATTTCAACTCGGCGCCACGCCAGATCTACCCTTCGTCTTCGACAACGAGAAATGGGCGCATCCGGTGGAGATCGCGCCATGCAGGATCGCACGGGCGCCGGTGACCAACGGCGAATTCGTTGAGTTCGTGAGCGATCGGGGCTACCTTTGGCGCGAACTGTGGAGCCCTCAAGGGTGGGTGTGGCGCACCAAGACGGGAGCACAGCACCCGCTTTATTGGCACCGCGGCCAGAGCGGCTGGCTGCGCAAGCATTTCGACCGGCTTGTCCCACTCGAAGCCTATGCCCCCGTCATCCACGTGAACTGGTACGAGGCAGAGGCGTACTGTCAGTGGGCGGGCAGACGGCTTCCTACCGAAACAGAATGGGAAATGGCCGCCGGCGCAGAGCCCACACCCGACGGAACGGGCATCACCTGGAAAAAGCGACGGTATCCGTGGGGTGATGAGCCGCCGACACCTGAGCACGCCAATCTGGATTCGCGTATGTTGGGCTGCGTTGATGTGGGCGCCTTTGCCGCCGGAGACAGCGCGTTCGGTTGCCGCCAGATGATCGGCAATATCTGGGAGTGGACCGCCTCCCCCTTCTATCCGTTCCCTGGCTTTACGGTCGATTCGCCGTATAGAGAATATTCAGCGCCTTGGTTCGGTTATCGCAAGGTCTTGAAGGGCGGGGCGTGGGCCACACGGTCTCGCCTGATTCGCAACACCTTTCGCAATTTTTTTCTGCCGGACCGGCGTGATGTCTTTGCAGGGTTTCGCACGTGCGCCCTATGAGCAATCGCCTAACCGCAGGAGAGCACCGACTGTGGACTTCGCGCTGACTCCGGATCACGAGGCCGTCCGCGACGCAACGCGGGAGTTCTGTCGCCGCGAGATCCTGCCGCACCTGCGCGACTGGGAACGCGCCGAGCAGATTCCGGCCGACATCGTTCCCAAGATAGCCGCCCAAGGCCTGCTGGGTCTCTGCATCCCCCGTCGCTATGGCGGGTTGGGCTTGGATTATCTGAGTCTGGGTATCGTCAGTGAAGAGCTGGAGCGCGCCGATACCGCGTTTCGCGTCCTGATTGCGGTACACTTGGCGCTCAACTCGCTGGCGCTGTTGCAGTGGGGGAGCGAAGAACAGAAACAACGGTATCTCGTCCCGCAGGCGCGGGGCGAGAAGCTGGCGGCCTTCGCCCTAACCGAGCCGGACGCGGGGAGCGATGTCGCGGGCATCCGCGCGACCGCCCGGCGCGACGGCGAGCGCTACATCCTCAACGGCGAGAAGACCTGGATCAGCCTGGCCGATGTCGCCGACCATTTCCTGATCTTTGCGTACACCGACCGTTCAGCCGGAGCGCGCGGCGTCTCCGCGTTCATCGTCGAGCGCGGCTTTGACGGCGTGAGCAGCTCCAGCATCCACCATAAGTTGGGCGGGCGCATCGGCAACACCGGC
Organism: Candidatus Methylomirabilota bacterium; assembly: GCA_028869615.1. GTDB lineage: Bacteria > Methylomirabilota > Methylomirabilia > Methylomirabilales > Methylomirabilaceae > Methylomirabilis. The sequence continues at coordinate 1,612 of JAGWRQ010000227.1, forward strand.
AGCATCGCGTTGCAGGACGTGCGCGTGCCCGCGGACAACCGCATCGGCGACGAAGGCGAAGGGCTCAAGATCGCCCTGAGCGCGCTGGACAACGGCCGCTACGCGGTCGCCGCCGGCGCGGTCGGTCTGATAGAGGCCTGTCTTGAGGCCAGCCTCTCGTACGCCGAGCAGCGGCAAAGCTTCGGACAACCTATCGGGAAGCATCAACTCGTCCAGCAAAAGATTGCCCGCATGGTCGCCGGCCGTGACATCGGACGGCTGTTGTACCATCAGGTCGGCTGGCTGAAGAATCAAGGGATGCGCTGTACGCGAGAGGTCAGCCTGGCCAAGTGGATCAACTGCGACAACGCCTTCCGGGCCGCGGATGATGCGATTCAGATTCATGGAGCGTATGGCTACAGTGACGAGTTCCCGGTTGAGCGCTACTTCCGCAACGCCCGCGGAGCCCTGATTTATGAAGGCACGCAGGAAATCCACCAGTTGATGCAGGCGGAGTATGCGCTGGGCTATCGTACCGACAAGCCGCTCTCGCGGCCGCTCCCCCCGTATCCATTTGAGGAGGACGCGTAGTGGCCGGCGCACTGGAGGGTGTGCGGGTCCTGGACCTGTCACGACACCTGGCTGGACCCTACTGCGCCATGATGCTGGGCGACCTAGGTGCTGAGGTCATCAAGATCGAGCGCCCAGGCGTTGGCGATGAGTCACGCCACTGGGGGCCGCCGTTTTTTAGCGGGGAATCGGCCTATTACCTGTGCTGCAACCGCAACAAGCAGAGCCTCACGCTCAACCTCAAACACGAACGCGGCCTCGCCCTTGCCCGTGAACTTGCGCGAGACAGCGATGTGTTGATCGAGAACTTTCGTGTCGGCGTCCTGGACAAGCTCGGTTTGGGCTACGGGGATCTGAAGGCCATCAACCCACGCCTCGTGTACTGCTCTATCAGCGGTTTCGGGCATACCGGCCCCGACCGTGAGTTAGGAAGCTACGACTTTCTGATCCAGGGTCGCAGTGGCCTGATGTCGATCACCGGCGAGCCCGACGGCCCGCCCATGAAGGTCGGGGTAGCCATCGCGGACGTGGCCGCCGGCCTGTTCGCGAGCAGCGCTGTCCTTTCGGCTCTCTTTGCCCGAGAGCGAACAGGCGTTGGACAGCATCTTGACATCGCGCTTTACGATTCGCAGGT
>JAGWRQ010000228.1 GCA_028869615.1 Candidatus Methylomirabilota bacterium
GGGCGACCAGATCGAGGAGCTGATGGTGGCAATCCCTCCCGGCATCCGATCCGGGACAAGGCTGCGACTGAAAGGCAAAGGGCTTGAAAGCCGGGATGGGATACGCGGTGACCTCTACTTACGGGTGACAGTCGCATAGCGCAGGCGTCTTCTTGACCTCCTATACACGGCGTCGTAAGTCGCAACAACGGATGTCGTTCCCGAGAGAGCGGGAACTTAGAAACGCATTAGTGGAAATCCTGCTGGTCCAAGATAACCCCACGACGCGGAATTGACGCTATGCAATGCGGCTGCTGTGGTTCAATAAGCGCATGACAATACGAACCAGATTGACGCTCGGGTTCGGGCTGGTGGGCCTTGCCCTGGTGGCGGCGCCGCTGACCATCTACCTGCTGCAAAGCAGCAGGGCTCTGCAATCGGCGAGTCGAAAGTATGCCGGGATCGCGCCGTCGAAAGCGCTGCTGAGCGTGGTGCAGTTGATCCAGCAACACCGCGGGCTCTCCTCCGGCGTCCTGGGCGGCAATATGACGATGGAAGCGCAACGCGCCGCCAAGCAGACTGAAGCCGACAAGGCAGTCGAGGCGTTTGACGCGCTTGTCACGTCCGACATCCATGATCCCGTGCTTACCGCCACCTGGCGCGGGGCGCTCGGCGCCTGGAGGGTGCTTGCGAACGGCGTATCCTCGCGCTCGATCACCGGCCAGGAGAGTCTTGCCAAGCATACGGCGCTCATCGGCAACAACCTGAAGCTGCTCGATCTTATGATGGATTACTTCGGCCTGTCGTACGACCCAACCGGCAACGACTATCACCTCACCATGGCGCTGTTGGTGCATATGCCGAACCTGACCGAATCTCTCGGCCAGGCGCGGGCGCGCGGCATGCTTCTCCTTGCAGAGAAGCGCATTGCACTTGCGGACCGCACTGCGTTGATAGGTCTCATCAGCAGTGTCGAGAGGCAACACGAGTATATGGAGCGCGAGTTAGGCAAGGCGGTGGCACTGAACCCCCAGATGAAGACCGATCTTGGCAGCATCGCACAGGCCAGTATGTGGCTTGCGCAGAAAGCGATACATCTCGCCAGAACCCAGGTGGTGGAAGCCCCGATGCTGAGCTATTCGCCGGCCGATTACTTCTCAGTATTCACCCAGGCAATTGACGGTCAGTTCGCGCTGCTCGATAAAGCGATGGTCGATCTGGATGGGGTGCTCCAGGCGCGTATCGACACGTTGCGGAACGAACAGTTCACGATGATCGTCTTCATGGTGCTTGTGATCGCGTTCACGATGTGGCTGGGGGCGGTGATCGTCCGCACGACCAAACAGGATATCGCCGCCCTGCAGCAGAGCGAGGAGGCGCAGCGACGCTACGCCATGGAGCTCGAAGCCACCGTCGAGGACCGGACGCGAGAGCTGCGTACGGTCAATGCGCGGCTCGAAGCGGCCTCCCGCCACAAGTCGGAGTTTTTGACCCACATGTCTCACGAGTTTCGGACCCCGCTGAACGGGATTCTCGGTTTCTCGCAGATTCTGCGAGACCCGGCCTTCGGGCCGCTCAACGAGAAGCAAGCCTACTACCTTGGCCACATTCACGCAAGCGGCAAACACCTGCTTGCCCTGATTAACGACCTGCTCGACCTCGCTAAAATCGAGGCGGGCAAGCTCGAGTTGTACCCGGAGCCTTTCGTCATCGATGAAGCGCTTATGGCCACCCTCGCTGATGTCCGACCGATGGCCGACCACAAACGCCTGATCCTCACGTTGCACGCCGAAACCGCTACAACCCCCCTCACTGCTGACCCCATCCGTTTCAAACAGATCATGTATAACCTCCTCTCCAACGCCATCAAGTTCACTCCCGAAGGCGGTCAAGTGACGGTGACCGCCCGCACAGAGACTGGGGGTGAGGGGTTAGGGGATGGCGAGTTTATGGAGATTTCGGTTTCGGACACCGGGATCGGGCTCACGGCGGAGGATATCCCCAAGCTCTTTCAGCGCTTCACCCAACTGGACGCCGAGCTCGCCAAGCAGTCCCACGGGACCGGCCTTGGCCTCTCCCTCACGAAGCAGCTCGTCGAAATGCACGACGGCAGGATCTGGGCGACCTCAGAGGGCAAAGGCCGCGGGAGCAGTTTCACAATCCGCTTCCCACTGGCGTCACGATCGAGTCCGAAAATGGATGGTAGATGACTACGAAGGCGTATCTCCGATCACTTGCCGAAGGAAACGGTTGAGGGTCTCTAAGTAGGCGTGACCGCCGACCAGGTAGAGGTCGTTATGGTGGGCGCCCTTGATGCTGTAAAACTCTTTCGGCTCTCTCGCGGCCTCAAAGAGGCGCTGCCCGTGCCGGAACGGAACGATCTCGTCGTTCTCACCATGGACGATCAGAAGAGGGGTCCTGACCTGCCCGATCTTTGAGAGGGTGTCGTACCTAGTGTGGAGGAGCGAACTGATCGGGAGGAACGGGAAGCGTACCCTCGCTATCTCCGGGATGGACAAAAAGGACGACTCCAGGATCAAGGCGGCGCAGCCATGTCGAGTCGCCATCTCTACCGCCACAGCGCTCCCGAGCGATTCGCCAAGGAAGACGATTTTGATCGGGTCTATATCCCTCCGGCTGTGCAGATACCGAATTGCCGAATCACCATCGTGATAGGTTCCCTCCTCTGACGCTCGACCTTCGCTCCGGCCATATTCGCGGTAGTCGAAGATGAATATATCGGTTCCCAGCCGGTCATGGCGGAGCTTGATGTTCTCCAGCCGGTGGCTGATATTGCCGGCGTTGCCGTGGAACC
>JAGWRQ010000229.1 GCA_028869615.1 Candidatus Methylomirabilota bacterium
TCAATCATCAGTGTGAAGTTGTTACGTCAGTGGCGACAAAGGAGGTGAGAATCGGCGTCAACGGAAAGCAACAAGAAGAAGTGTGGTCCTAAGAGTAGTACAGTCTACGTATAGTGAAAATGAAAGAGTGGCCGCCTGAGTCGAGGTGGGAGCCACAAAGAGGAGGTATCAATGAGTCCGAGTCCAGCCGGAATTGTAAGCAAGACCCATAAGACGTTCGGGCAAATGCTATTGGTCAAGAAATATTGGTGGCTTCACGCTTTGATCGTGACTACCATCAGCGTCATCGGTTTAATTGCTCTTGGCGTGTGGACTTATTCGTCAGCTCCTCCGCTGGTTAATTATGTGTCGTCATCCACCGGGCAAACATTGATTCCCGAGTGGCAAATCCAGCGTGGAAAGCAAGTGTTTCACCTCAAGGGCCTGATGACGTATGGCTCCTTCTGGGGCGACGGCGGGGAACGCGGGCCGGATTACACCGCCGAGGCTTTGCACCATACGTATGTGTCTATGGGCAAGTACTATGAGAATGAGATCGCGAAGCAGCGTCCCGTGACCCAAGATGATCGGGATATGATTGCGGCGAGGGTAAAACGAGAGATCCGTGCGAACGGATACGACGAGACAGCCAACGTTATTCGCATTAACGAGGCCCAGGCGTTTGCGTATCAAGAGTTGATCACCCATTACACGCGGACGTTTACGGATCCCACCTATGAAGAAGCGTTTATGAAGGGAAGGATTAAAAACCATATCTCTAACCCGGAAGACCTTAAGGCACTAGCGGCCTATTTCTTCTGGGGCGGTTGGGTGTCCGGGGCGACTCGGCCGGGTGAGACCTATAGTTATACACACAACTGGCCGCCCGATCCGGCTGTCGGCAACGTCCCGACGTTCCCGACGTATATTTGGAGCTTTATCTCGATCTTCGTGCTGTTCTGCGGTACCATGCTGGTCCTGTACGTGTACGGTGAAATGAAGACCCTGCCCGGCGAGCCGTTCAACGGGCGGGACTGGTCGCTCACCACGATCGACCTGGAAAACAAGGGCGACGCCTATGTGCGCCCGACCCAGCGCGCCACCTATAAGTTCTTCGCCTTTGCCGTGATCCTGTTCCTGGTGCAGGTCCTGGCAGGTATCATCGGCGCAGAAGATTTCGTCGGTGGCGGACCGGCCGATGCGGTCCTGGGTATGATTGGCCTGACCATTCCCTTTAGCGTTGCCCGCGGCTGGCATGCCATCGTGCAGATCTACTGGTTCTTCATGGCCTGGGTCGGCTACACGCTCTTCTTCCTGCCCAGGATTTCGAAGGTGCCTAACGGCCAGCGGTTCCTGATCAACCTGCTCTTCACCCTGTGTCTCATCGTGGGGGCCGGCGCGCTGTTCGGCATCTATCTCGGCCACACCGGGTACTTCACCGACGACATGGCCTACTGGTTCGGGAGCCAGGGTTGGGAGTTCCTGGAACTCGGCCGCTTCTGGCATATCCTCATGCTGGCCTCGTTCGTGCTCTGGGTCTTCATCATCTTCCGCGCCGTCAAGCCGTGGATCACGAGCCAGAACCTCTGGTCCGTGCCGGCCTGGCTGTTCTACGGCAGCGGCATCATGGTGCTGTTCCTGTTCTTCGGAATGTTCATGACCCCGACCCAGAACTTCGCCATCTCCGACTACTGGCGGTGGATGAACATCCATATGTGGGTTGAGGTGACCTTCGAGGTCTTCACGACCTGTATCGTTGGGTACATGCTGGTGCAGATGGGGCTGGTCAACCGGGCCATGGCCGAGCGGGTTATCTTCCTCGCCGTCATGATGTTCCTCGTGACCGCCCTGATCGGCATCTCTCACAACTTCTACTGGATCGCCAAGCCGACAGGGATCATCGCGTTGGGCAGCGTCTTCTCTACCATGCAGGTGCTGCCGCTGCTCCTGATTACCCTGGATGCCTGGAAGATGCGGACGGAGCGCGCCAAGGCGCATGAGCACCTGGCCGAGGGCAAGCAGCGCTTCGTGATGGACGGCGTCTGGACGTTCATCCTCGCCGTCAACTTCTGGAACATCTTCGGCGCGGGCGTGATGGGCTCGCTCATCAACCTGCCGATCGTTAACTACTATGAGCATGGCACCTACCTGACCGGTAACCACGCCCACGGCGCCATGTTCGGCGTCAAGGGTAACATCGCGATTGCCGGGATGCTGTTTGCGTGCCAGCACCTGTTCCAGCGCTCTGCCTGGAATGAGAAGCTGATCAAGGGCGTCTTCTGGTGCCTGCAGATCGGCTTGGTGCTGATGATGTTGTTGGATCTGTTCCCGGTCGGTCTGTATCAGGTCGCGACCGTCTTCAAGCATGGCCTCTGGGCTGCTCGAGCACAATCGCACGTGACGGATAACGTGTGGATCACCTTGACGTGGATGCGCACCGTTGGTGGAGCGATCTTCCTCTTTGGCGGTGTATTGCCTCTAGCCTATTTCATTCTGTCACGGGCAGGGCGAATGGTCCGCGAGGCCGCCGTTGTCGAGGAAGGCGAGTGGACCATCTACGACAAGGAGAAGGCGAAAGAGAGAGAAGCGTGGGCGGCCGGCGACGAGGCGTTCTAGTCTAACGGCATAGAGAAGTCTAACCTTATTCCAACACCCCCCCCGCACAACGTGGTCGTTGTGCGGGGGGGGTGTTGTTTTTTGCGTAGGCGGCCCCTCCTGGGTCAGTCCCCGTTTTGAAATACCCGCGTAGGCTCTACGCGTGGCGACTCGGTAACGGTGTTACTACTTGCCCCAGTCGCGGGGATAGCGGA
>JAGWRQ010000230.1 GCA_028869615.1 Candidatus Methylomirabilota bacterium
TGGTGCTCGTTCCGGAGATCGCCCTGACCCCTGTTGCTGCCGATCGATTCCGCTCCCGCTTCGGGGACCGAGTTGCGCTGCTACACAGCGGCCTTTCACCCGGCGAGCGACTGGATCAGTGGCGCCGTATCAAGCGCGGGACGGCCGATATCGTCATCGGTGCCCGGTCTGCCGTCTTCGCGCCCCTCTCTCGCCTTGGCCTCATCGTGGTCGATGAGGAGCACGATCCCTCGTACAAGCAGGGTGAAGAGCCACGCTACCACGCGAGGGACGTAGCATTGACCAGAGGACAGATGGCTGGGATTGCCGTCCTGCTCGGTTCCGCAACCCCAAGCTTTGAAAGCATCCATCGCGCCAAGGAAGGGACCTACCGCCTGTTTCAGCTTCCGGAGCGGGTGGAAGCCAGGGCGCTGCCCTCGATGACACTGATCGACATGCGTCAAGAGAGGGCAAGGCGCGAAGTACGAGGCGCGCCGATCATCTTCTCCAGACGGCTGGCCGACGCGATTCAGGAGACACTGACAAAAGGCGAGCAGGTCCTGCTGTTCGTCAATCGACGAGGTTACGCCAGGGTGTTGCTCTGTCGCGAGTGCGGCTTCACCGTGCGGTGTCCGCATTGCAGCGTCGCGCTCATCTACCATGCGGTGGATGCCAGGATGCGCTGCCACTACTGCAATCATCGAGAACGGCCGCCAGAGCGTTGTCCGCAGTGCGGCGGGATCGCCTGCGGATGGCTCGGGTACGGGACGCAACAGGTCGAAGCTGCCGCTCGGCGCCTCGCGCCGAATGCTTCCATCGTCAGGATGGACCGCGACACCACCAGACAACGGCGGGCGCACCGGCAGATCCTCAGCAGCATGCAGCAGAGGCGCACGCAGATCCTGATCGGGACGCAGATGGTTGGAAAGGGACACGACTTTCCCGGAATTACCTTGGCGGGCATCCTCTCCGCCGACGCCTCGATGCAGATTCCGGATTTCAGGGCTGGGGAGCGGACCTATGCCCTGCTCACGCAGGTGGCCGGACGGGCCGGCCGTGGGGACCGTCCCGGCCACGTCATAGTCCAGACCTACAACGCGGACCATTATTGTATCCTCGCAGCCCGTAATCACGATTATGAAGCGTTGTACCGAATCGAGCGACCACTCCGAGAGAAGCGCGGCCTTCCTCCCTTCGGCTTCCTCGTCCTGCTCCTGGTTACCTCTTCACACGAGGGCCAAGCGCAAGAAAAGGCCGAGCGGCTTACCGGCCTTCTACTGGAGCGGGTCGCTTCGTCCCTCGCCGTCGAGGGGCCCGCGCCGGCGCCTCTTTACCGACTGAAAGGACGCTATCGCTGGCAGATCCTCGTCAAAGGTCCAGACCCGAGTACGCTGCATCACTGGGTCAGGGAGACGATTGCGCTGCTCCCGCCGTCAGGACAGGCTGGGATCGAGATCGACGTCGATCCGGTCGATCTGTGCTAAGCGATCAGCAGTCAGCAGGAGAAGCTGAAAGCTGGTGGGTGACGGCTGAGGGCTGACCATTTGTCTTTTTCCGAGGGATGTATTACAGTAGCACAATGATGACTAGCCTGCTTGTTCACCCAAAATCTGCACATTGCTGTTACACTTTTCTTGACGTCTACTTACACCGTACCGCGAAGCGAGCAGATTGAGGCCCGAGGGAGGAGAGCACCGGAGGTATACGCGTTTGTACATTGAGGATGCCCGACGACCAAGAACGATGAGATGCGACGTTTCACGGCACGGCGCTAGAATGATGGACCAGCGGAAGACTAACTCGTGGCTTCGTACGGACGAATCGCTGGATGACCTTGGCGTCTCTGGTCCGAAGGTTATTCGGAACCAGAGGGGCTTCCGCCATTCGATGGATGCGCTGTTACTGGCGCAGTGGGCCGCGCCGCGATCTACCGACCAGGTTCTTGATCTCGGCTGTGGAAACGGCGCCATCGCCTTCCTGCTGGCTCATCGGCATCCGGATCTCCGTATCGTTGGGCTTGAGGTCCAGCCTGCCTTGGCCGACCGGGCCCGGCGGGGAGCGCAGTTCAATGGTTTGCAGCACCGCATCAAGATCATGGAAGGCGACCTCCGGCAGATTAAAGGGTTGCTGCCGGCGGCGAGTTTTAATATGGTGCTCTGCAATCCGCCATATCGAGGGCTCGCCAGCGGACGCCTTAGCCCGGACCCCGAGATCCGACAGGCCAAACATGAGCTGACCGCCACCCTTCAGGAGGCGGTTGCGGCTATCCGATACGCGCTCGCGCCCAAAGGGCGAGCGTGTCTGATCTACCATGCCTCGCGGCTCGCGGACCTGCTGAGCGGCCTCAGGGCGGTACGGCTGGAGCCGAAGATGTTGCGGTTGGTCCATTCCTATCCTGGCGCCCAGGCGGAACTCAGTTTGGTGGAGGCGCGGCGAGACGGGCGACCGGGACTGCAAGTCTCTACCCCTCTGTTCGTCTATCAAGCCCGCGGCGGCCCCTTGTCGCCCGGTATGAAAGCCATCTATCGCAGCCTGGCCGCCTCTGACATACGGAGCACAGTCGCATGAACCGGCATATGATTGCCCTCGCCCAGATCAACCCAGCCCTCGGCGATCTGGAGCGCAACCTGGCCCTGCATGAAAAGACGGCTGAAGAGGCGATCGGCCGCGGTGCCAGCCTGCTGATTTTTCCTGAACTGAGCCTGACCGGATACTTCCTTAAGGACATTGTCTCATCCGTAGCCCTTCCCTTGACCAGCCCAATCCTCGGCAGGCTCAGGGATCTGAGCCGTCGCATCGATCT
>JAGWRQ010000231.1 GCA_028869615.1 Candidatus Methylomirabilota bacterium
ATCGCCTCCAGGACGCCCTGTCGGCTCCGCTGCCGGACCCACACGAACGTCTGCACATCGGTGAGCCGCTTCTCCGAGCCGTGATACCCCAACTCGCCGATTCCCCAGACAGGGTGTTCTCGGCGTCCGGCAGCATACTCCAGGAGGAGCTGGTCCCATTCTTTCCCAGGATCAATAGCGGTGATATTCTGCTGATAGACCGCGCCGAATCCAGTGTAGCCCAGCGTCTTGAAAAGATCGCCTGTATACGGATCGGTTTTGATGGTTACAGTTCCTAACCTGCCGAAGTCGTGTTGCGAAAAATCCCCTGCCTCCGGATATGACCAGAAGCTGACGGCCCCCTTCAGGTGGGCGTAATCGATCAGTTCTTGATAGTGGCGAAGGCCGGAGTTGTGGTACTGGTCGAACTGCGAGACGGTAAAAGGAAAATTGTTCGCCAGGAGGAGGAGTCCCAGGCCGATGAGAACCAGGCCGGGTCCCCACGCGGTCCGTCGCTCTGTCAGCGTCATCCCGCCGACGTGATAGCGGCGGACCCGCTTCCGCTTGAGTAACAGGACGCCAAGGACAACCAGCAGGCTGGGCGAGAGCAACAGTAGACTCTCCCACCCGTACCGACCGGCAGCCCCATTGCCGATCACCGGCAGCGCCCTGTAATCCTCCGGCCGCTCCAGTCCCACCACCAGAATGTTTTTCTGGCCGTTGTGCATCGTCAGGTCCTTTGTCAAGGCGGAGCCGGTCCATAGATAGTGAGGAGCGACCTCGACGCCTGGGATCAGGATGACCTCCGGATGCCGGAGAGCTGCCTGTCGCACCGAGTCCAGGTACTGATCGATGCCGTAGGTCAGGACTGATGGGTATTCTATCTGCCTCCGGACGAGGTTCCTCAAGGGGAAGAGCCCGTATTCGAATCGCAGCAGGAAATTCTCGGTCAACAGGATCGCGCCGACGCCTTCGCGCGCAGCCTGCTCGACGAGGGCATCGAGCGAGTTTTCCCCGGAGCTGACCCTACTGTGGAGGTGGATGATCGTGGGCAGGAGCTCAAGCGTCTCCTCGGCCCGCGCAGGGGCGGCCAGGCAGAGGATGGCCGCTATGGAGAGCCAACTTCCTGCCTTACTACGCACTCGCCAACCCTTTCTGTATCAGCAGCGTGTCATACAGCGATTCGATGTCGGCGACCATCTTGTCCGCGCTATAGGCGGAAGCCCTCCGCCTCCCCGCCTCCCCTATTTTCCCGGCCAACTCTCTATCGGTCAGGAGCCGCTCGATAGCAGCAGCCAGCTCGACAGGATCGTCAGGCGCAACCAGCAACCCTGTTTCCCCCTCTCCGAGAACCTCGGGGATGCCGCCCACCCGTGTCGCGACGATCGGTGTGCCCATCGCCATGGCTTGCACGAGGACCCGACCCATCCCCTCGTTGCGGGAGGGCAGGACAAAGAGATCGAGCGCCGAAAGCACGTGCGGCAGCTCTTGTTGCCAGCCGGGGAAGAAGACTCGATCGTCAACTTGCAACTCTTCAGCCAGGCGTTTGAGATGGGGCGCCTCCTCGCCCTCTCCGGCCAGGAGAAACTGGACCTTCGGCTGGCGCGTCCGGAGGAGACCGGCCGCCCGCAAGAGGATGTCGTACCCCTTGACCGGCTCGAATCGTCCTACGCTTCCCACCACCAGACAGTCCGGTGAAAGACCGAATCGCTTGCGCGCCGCAGCAGGATCAGGGGGCAGTTCCGTATACGGCGCAAGATCCACTCCGCTGTGGATACTGATGAACTTTTCACGGGGCGCAATACGTCGTTCTACATGCTCTCTGATGCCTGCTTCGGTCAGCGTGATGATCTTGTCGGTGATACGAGCGGTGAGCCGCTCCAGGACAGTAAACAGATATGTGGGAACTCGCTCATAGTAGCCATAAAATACATGACCGTGAGGGGTGTGGACGATGATCGGAACACCCGCGAGCCTGGCCGCCCACCGGCCCAGGATACCGGCCTTCGATGAATGGGTGTGCACGATAGTGTATCGTCCCTGACGGATCTTGGCGTACATCTCCGCAAAGGCCAGGAGATCATGAAGTGGACGGATCTTACGGCCCAGGTGCGGGATGAGGATGGCGTCGGCCCCCTCGCTCGAAGGTCCGGCCATCAGGACAGGTCGGTACCGGTGCTGGTCGAGTCGCGCCACCGTAATCAGGGTATTTTCCGACGAGCCGCCCCGATCGAGGCGAGTAATGATGTGCAGGATATTGAAAGGGACTTGGCTCACCTTTTCTCTTGCTGGCTCACTAGTTCGAGCAGGAGCAACGACATGACGTAAAGCTGGAGGACGCCCGCAAGCCCTAGAAAGGCTCTGGCTTCAACTCCGAAGAAGGGCGTGAAGGTCAGGCGGGAGATCCCCCCGATGGCGAGGATCACAACTGAAAATGCCCAGAGGGCGTAGCCGAAGGTTCTCATCCTGTATCCCTCCTCTCCTCTTTTCTTTTGTTCCACGACTTCTTCCACCCTGAACCATCTGCCTCCCCTTTGTATATAAGGGGTTGGTCAGGGAGGTCGCTCCCCGTAGAACTCTTGAAAGGCATCCACCACACATTCCTGCATCGGTTGTGTCAGTTCTGGATAGATCGGCAAGGCTAATGCCTCTCTGGCAGCCTGTTCAGATGAAGGATGAACTGCTGACTGTCGCACACCTCGTCGATCGCGCTTCGCACCTCGCCCTTAATGGCGGCGTATTGGAGCTTCAGGTCCAAAAATGGAATACGCATTTGATGGCA
>JAGWRQ010000232.1 GCA_028869615.1 Candidatus Methylomirabilota bacterium
AGGACCAAGTGATCTTCCCCGATGTACGCCCCCGCATCGAGCGGCCTCGTTCGACTGAATGCGATCCTCCGTCCTCGGGCCAGGGCTGTCGCTTTGAGGACCAGCGGATCGTCCGCATTCACGATGGCAACGTCCGAGGGCCCTTGGTTCTCGAAGATGCGGGCTTTGGCCCGGTAATAGTCCTCGACGCGGGTATATCGGTCGAGATGATCAGGCGCGAGATTCAGGAGCAACGCCACGCGCGGCCTGAACTCCTTGATCGTCTCCAATTGAAAGCTCGATAGCTCCGTCACCACAAACTCACCCGCCCCAAGCGATGGCGCTACCCGGCAGAGGGGTGTACCGATATTGCCGGCCACATGCGAAGGCAAGCCGGCCTGCTTCAGCATTGCACCGAGAAGAGTCGTGGTGGTGCTCTTCCCGTTGGTCCCGGTAACCCCGATGAATGTGGCCTCACTGCACCGATAGGCCAGCTCGACCTCGCCGATGAGCGGGATACCTACCTCACGAACCCGCTGCAACAGCGACTCACGCAGATCGATTCCCGGACTGACCACGATGAGATCGGCCGAGAGCAAGGAGCGCAGATACTGCTCGCCCATCTCAAGGCTGACCCCGTCCCGCTCCAGGCTGCAGAGGCCAGCGTCGATCTCACGCCCACCCCTGCGATCGGTGCCGATGACTGTGGCGCCCTGTTTGAGCAACAGACGGCAGGCCGCCTCCCCGGATCGCGCCAACCCTATGACCACCACTCGCTTGCCGGCCAGATCGATCATCGCAGGCTATATTTCACCTCAATTTCAACGTGGTGAGTGAGAGCAGGGCCAGGATAAAGGAAACGATCCAGAACCGGACGATGATCTTCGGCTCCGCCATCCCGTTCAACTCGTAGTGGTGATGGATCGGCGCCATCCGGAAGACCCGTCGGCCGGTAGTCCGGTAAGAGAAGACCTGCAGGATCACCGAAATGGCCTCCGCCACAAACACTCCCCCGACGATGAGCAGGAGTAACTCGCTCTTGACCAGGACAGCGAGCGTTGCCAAGGCGGCCCCAAGCGCGAGCGACCCGGTGTCGCCCATAAAGAGCTGTGCGGGGTAGGTGTTGTACCAGAGGAATCCCAGGCTGGCCCCGACGATGGCGCCGCCAAAGACGGTGAGCTCCGAGCTGCCTCTCACAAAGACGACCTGCAGGTAGTGAGCGATACTGGCATGCCCCGCAATGTACGCCAGGACCGTGTACGCCGCAGCGGTCATCAAGATCGGGCCGATGGCCAACCCATCCAGGCCGTCGGTCAGATTCACCGCATTTGACGCGCCAACAATGACCAGCGTCACGAACAGGACGTAGCCCCAGCCCAGATCGGGCACCCAGTGTTTGAAGAAGGGAATAGCCAGCTTTGTGGTGTAGGCATCGACGGGGTTGACGTATAGGAAGATCCCAACGAGCATGCTGGGAATCACCTGCCACAACAGCTTTGCCCTGATCGAAAGCCCCTTACTGTTCTTGGCCACCACCTTCAGGTAGTCGTCGATAAACCCCACTGCCCCCATCCAGACCGTGCTGAACAGAGCGAGCCAAACAAACCGGTTGGTCAGATTCGCCCAGAGCAACGTGGCGATACACACCGAGGTCAGGATCAGGAGGCCGCCCATCGTGGGCGTCCCAGCCTTCTGCAGATGACCCGCCGGGCCGTCGTCCCTGATGCTTTGGCCGATCTGTAACTGCTGAAGCCGGCGGATCAACGCAGGCCCCAACAGCAGACTGATCAGCAACGCGGTGATGATCGCCCCGGCCGTACGGAAGGTCACGTACCGGAAGACGTTCAAGACGGCGTAGCTTTCGTGCAATGGGAACAGCAGGTGATACAGCATACGAAATCCGTTTCCTTTGGTCCTACTTCCCGGGCGTCACCAGATGCCGTCGATCCACCAACGCCTTGCCCTCTGTTGAGGTGAAATGAGTCGAACGCTTTTCTCGATGAGCTTCAAACGCCAGTTCCACCAGGCGAACGACAAGCTCCGTCGGTTTCACCCCACTCCGCTCCCAGAGGGTAAGGGACAGCGACCCCGGCATCGTATTGATCTCGTTGACGTACGGCTTCATGGCGGCTGAGTCGATAAGGAAATCGACTCGGGAGAGCCCGCGCGAATCGATCGCCTGAAAGGCTGCCGCCGCCATGGACCGTATCTCATCGGAAAGCGCCTGGGGAATCCTGGCGGGGATGATACTCGGCGCCAGGTCCGCGCTCCCGGGCTTCTTGTCCTCGGGATACTTGTCGCGATAGGCCACAACCTCGCCCGAGCTGATGAGTTCCTCACATTCCGAGACGGTCAACGTATGATTGCCGAGGACGCCGCATTGTACCTCGATCCGCTGCTGCACAGCCCGCTCGACCAGCACGCGGCCACTGAAGCGCATCGCGCGCTTGGCCAAACTCAGCGCTTCAACCGCACCATGAGCGACACCGATGCCGACACTGGAACCTGCCACGGCCGGCTTGACCACCATCGGGTAGCTCAGCTTGCTTTCGATCGCCTTCACGACGGCCGCCTCATCCTCCAACAGCTCGCGCCGGGTGATACCGACCCCCTCAACTACCGGGAGACCTGCGCCCTGGAAAACGAGCTTGGAGATGATTTTATCCATTCCCACGGCCGAGGCGGCGACCCCGGCCCCGACATAGGGCAGATCAGCCAATTCACACAGCCCCTGAATCGTTCCATCCTCACCATGCGTCCCATGAATGACCGGGAAG
>JAGWRQ010000233.1 GCA_028869615.1 Candidatus Methylomirabilota bacterium
TTGCACATTATTCATCGAGGGTTGCTCCGTCAAGTTGGTGGTTGCCTTTCTAGCACAATAGCTGTCTCACTGCAACCCAAAACCCGTCTTCCCCGTGTCCTTTTGGCACTCGCAAGCCGGCGAGGACGGCGATGCTTGTGAGGGCCGAACCCCTCTGTTATAGTGATGCCCATCGTAGTTAGTCTATTGAGCGTCGCAGTGATCATCTCTCTCGAGGTCAAACAGTTGGAGATGTAACACATGCCGCGACCATCCCGAGGTATCTTTGTTGTGATCTGGTCTCTCCTGCTGCTGACGGCCGTCTCCTTAGGTGTCGTCGGAGGCCTGTTTGTCACGTACCTCCGAGACCTCCCAACGCTTGACGCGCTTGAGGAGTATCAGCCCAGCCTCGTGACCACACTCTATTCGGATCACGATGAACCGTTTGCCGCCTTCTTTGAACAGAAGCGTTTCTGGGTTCCTCTCGACAAGATCCCTCGCCATCTCATCAATGGGGTCATCGCGGTCGAGGATGCCCAGTTCTACCAGCATCGCGGGATCAATTTTCGGGGCATCGCCAGAGCGCTGCTGGTCAATCTCCGGGCGCTACGCCCCGTTGAGGGGGGAAGCTCCCTTACGCAACAGTTGGCGAAGTTACTGCTCCTGACCCCAGAGAAACACCTTTCCAGGAAAATCAAGGAGGCCATCCTGGCGATTGAAATCGAAAAACGGTACTCTAAAGAAAAGATCCTTGAACTCTATCTCAATCAGGTCTATTTCGGACACGGCGCCTATGGGGTGGAATCTGCCGCCCACACCTACTTCAAGAAGTCGGTGGATCAACTCAACCTCGCCGAGGCTGCAACGCTCGCCGGACTGCCGCGGGCGCCTAACTACTACTCTCCTATTACCGACAAGGAACGGGCGATACGCCGCCGGGACCATGTGCTGACCCGTATGGCTGAGCAAGGGTTCATCACCAATCAGCAGGCGGCATCCGCTTCCGCCGTCACCTTTGACGAATTCCCGTTCGAACCCACTCGAAATCTCGGCCCCTACTTCGTCGAGTATATCCGCCAGCATCTGGAAGAGACCTATGGGACGTACGCCGTGTACCATGGCGGCCTGAAGATCTACACGACGCTGAACATCGGCGCGCAGCGGAGCGCGGAGGCGGCTCTGATCGAAGGACTCAGGGAGATCGACAAGGCCAGAGGCTTTCGTGCGCCTCGTACACGATCCTTAACTGCCAAAGCCTCCCTCTCGTACCTGATCCCGAAGGCAGGCGAGACCCTCAGTGCAACAGTCACAAAGATTCTGCCGAAGGCGATCACAGTTCAGGCCGGAGGGTATCAGGGCGATATTGCGCTCGACAAGGTGCCTTGGCTGGACAATTCGCAACCGCGCCAACAGCTTCAGATCGGTATGGAGGTAAAGGTTCAGGTCTTACGTGTCAATAAGCGAAAAAAGACTCTCGAGCTGAACCTCGAACAAGATCCCGAAATTGAGGGCGCTTTCCTCGCCATCGATCCGAGGGACGGCGGCATCAAGGCGATGATAGGCGGGTACGACTTCGAACGATCCAAATTCAACCGCGCGCTCCAGGCTAGGCGACAGCCCGGCTCAGCCTTCAAACCGTTTGTCTACGCTGCGGCCTTTGATCGCGGCCTCACCCCCTCTACGATCATCAACGACGCGCCCGTGAGCTACCGGTTCCTCGTGGACGGCAAACGAACCGAGTGGAGCCCGGACAACTATGACCGAAAGTTTCGCGGCCCGATCACATTACGATACGGACTCGAACACTCCATCAACGTCGTCGCAGTGAAGCTTATCGAGCGGATCGGAGTCGATCCGGTCATCGAGTTGGCCCATAACCTCGGGATCGAGAGTCCGCTACGGAGGGAATATGCCCTCGCCCTCGGCGTCTCGGAGGTCACATTATCCGAGATGGTCTCGGCCTTCGGTGTCTTTGCGCATTCAGGGATCCGGTTCCCCCCATATGGCATCAGGAAGGTGGTGGACAATAAAGGGGCACTCCTGGAAGAGCACATTCCGGTAGGTCAGCAGACGATGAGGGAGGAGACGGCGTTCATCTTGACCAATGTCTTAAAGGGCGTCATCGAGCGGGGAACCGGGTCACGAGCACGCATTCTGGAAAGACCTGTCGCGGGTAAAACGGGCACCACTCAGGCGGCGACCGACGCCTGGTTCATCGGGTATACGCCCAATCTTGTTGCCGGCGTCTGGATCGGCTATGATACCAAGCGATCGCTTGGGCCGCACGAATCGAGCGCCACCCTCGCCGTTCCCATCTGGACCCGCTTCATGCAACGAGCCCTGCAGGATACCCCATCGGAAGAGTTCCCCGTGCCACAGAACATGGCATCGGTGTTGGTCAATTACTCCACCGGGCGTCCCACCACCCCAAACGACAAGACCGCCGTCAAGGAGTTTTTCTTCAGATAAGAATTGCGGCCTTCTAACTTGGCCAGCCGATGTACTGCCCATCCTCCCAAAGCTCAACCATCCTGCTCACGATGGTCAGTCGGTCTTCAAACCGTTCGCGTTGTGATAGGGCTTGATCCGACGACCAGTGATCCCGAAGGGGAGGACGGGAGAACTCGCTGAGGCTGAAGTAGCTCTCACGCAGCTTCGCCAAGGCTTGCTTGTTACACCGTAGCAGATTAGAGGTGGGAACAATCAGCGGCTTTGGATTGTCGAACAGATGGCCCCAGTGAAGAC
>JAGWRQ010000234.1 GCA_028869615.1 Candidatus Methylomirabilota bacterium
ATGCTGCCGATGATCGCCACCAGATCGGCCACCAGTCGCCCCTCCACCATCCGCGGCAACGACTGCAGGTTCACGAAGGAAGGCGCCCGGAAATGGACGCGGTAGGGTTTGTTGCTGCCGTCGCTGACCAGGTAGACACCGTACTCACCCCTCGGTGACTCGATGCTCTGATAGACCTCTCCTGCCGGCACAGTAAATCCCTCCGACCAGAGCAGGAAGTGATGAATGACGGCCTCCATGCTCTGCTTGAGCATCGGTTTTGGCGGTGGGATGAGCTTCGGATCGGCTACTACGACCGGCCCGTCCGGAAGGCATTCCAGGGCCTGGTGAACGATGGCTACGCTCTGTCGCATCTCAAAGATGCGGCACAGATATCGGTCGTAGACATCGCCATGGCTTCCCCTAGACATCTCGAAGCGAAATTGCTCATAGCCTGAATAGGGATTCGACTTGCGAACGTCCCACGCGATTCCGCAGGCCCGCAGACTTGGACCGCTTAAGCCGAAATCCACAGCCTCTTCCGGCTTGATCACACCGACCCCCTTGGTCCGATCGATCCAGATCGGGTTCCTCGTCAACAACTCTTCGTACTCGGCCACGCGGTCTGGAAAGTCGGCGATAAACGACTGGACCGTCTTCTCGAACCCCTCCGGCAGATCGGCAAACAGGCCGCCAACCCGAAAGTAGCTGGACATCATCCGGGCCCCGGACACCTGTTCGTACATATCCACGATCGCCTCGCGCTCTCGAAAGGCGTAAAGAAAGACGCTCATCGCCCCGATGTCGATGGCATGTGTCGCGAGCCAGACCAGGTGGCTTCCGATCCTGGTCAGCTCCGTCAGCATGACGCGGATGACCTTCGCCCGCGGAGGCACCTCGATGCCAAGCAGCTTCTCGACGGCCAGCACATAGGCCAAGTTATTGCTGAGGGGAGCCAGGTAATCCATCCGGTCCGTGATGGGGATTACCTGCTGGTACCGCTTACTTTCCGCGATCTTCTCCATCCCAGTGTGCAGGTAGCCGATGTGCGGCGTACATCGGATGATGATCTCCCCATCCAGCTCCAGGACCAGACGGAGCACGCCGTGGGTGCTGGGGTGCTGAGGCCCCATGTTGATGGTCATGGTGCGCCGTTCAGCCACCTGCCGCCCCCTCTTCCCACCATTTCGGAGAGGCCTGCACCGGGTAGTCCTTCCGAAGTGGGAATCCCTCCCATCCCTCCGGCATGAGGATGCGCCTGAGATCGGGATGGCCCTCAAAGCGAATTCCGAACATGTCAAACACTTCACGTTCATGCCAGTTGGCGGCACCCCAGACAGACGTGACGCTGGGCACCGCCTCCTCTTCCTCGACTTGCGCTTTCAGCCGGATTCGCCACTTGTACTGAAGGGAAAAGAGACGGTAGACCACCTCGAAACGTGGGTGGTCTCCGAGCCGATCGACTGCGGTGAGATCAGAAAGGAAATCGTAGAGAAGACCGGGATCCTCTTTCAGGTGGCGACAGATACGAATAAGGTCGCCGGACCTGACGAGGAGCGTCGTTTCGTTGCGAAAGCTCCTGGTCGAAAAGGTCGCCTCTGGAAATCGTTCCCGCAGCTCTGAAACGGTGAGATTCTCCTCCGTCCCTTTTACGTCACCCATTCCAGGCCCCCCTTCTTCCAGACGTACAGGAGTCCGATCAGGAGGATGCCGAGGAAGAGAATCATTTCGATCAACCCGAATAGTTTGAGACTATTCAGGATTACCGCCCAGGGATACAGGAAGACGATCTCGATGTCAAAGATGATGAACAACATCGCGACCAGGTAAAACTTGACCGAAAACCGCTCCCGGGCGGAGCCTACCGGGTCAATCCCGCACTCGTACGGAGTGAGCTTCGCGTGAGTGGGCCGCCGAGGCCCGAGCACGTGCGATACAAAGAGGATGGCGAGGGCAAAACCGGCCGCCAACAGGATCAGGATAAAGATCGGTAGATACGAGAGAAGCACCGCGTCCTTCTCCTGGGCGATCGGCTATCGCCCCCCAAGCCTCACTCTCTGCTATGCACCAGGAACCACGTACTTGATGAAGGGATTCGCGAAGAAGATAATCAGCGCAACGAGCAGGACATAGATAGCCAGCGACTCGATCAGCGCGAGACCGATAATCATCGCAACCTGGATTCGCGGAGCGGCCGCCGGCTGCCTTCCGATCGCTTCCAGCGCGCTCACGATGGCCCGGCTCTGGCCGATGGCTGCCGCACCAGAGGCAATGGCCATGGCAAAACCCCCCGTGAGAACCGACACCACAAAGAAGGTCGAAGAAGACTCAGGCGCGGCCCCTCCAGCGGCGGACGCGATCTGGGACCCCAAGGTCAGCATAACCGTTACCAACAGCAGGGTGAGCGCTCCTTGCGTGCGACTCATCGGCACAACTCCTTTCAGAATGAGATGGGGGTTAGTGGTGCTCCTCGTGTTCGGATTGAACGGCTCCCGCGATATACACCATGGACAGCATGACAAAGATGAAGCTCTGGACGAAACTGGTGAAGAGACTCAGGGGCATCATGATGCCCAGATAGATGACATACGGAATACCTAACCAGATCAAAGACAGCAGGATGGCAATGACGCTCTCCTCCCCGAAGATATTGCCGAATAGTCGGATCGACAGGGAAATCGGCCGGGCGAGGTGGCCGATGAACTCGATGGGGAACATGATGGGCGCCAACCACAGG
>JAGWRQ010000036.1 GCA_028869615.1 Candidatus Methylomirabilota bacterium
CGTGCTGATAGCCACGACGACTCGGTACATCCAGCAGCAGGATGGCGCCGCCGAGCAACACAAAGTTCAGCGCACTCACAAACGCCATCCGGCCTGGATTCAGGTGTGGCACCGGGGCCTCGCGCTCCTGCAACAACAGTCGGTCAATCCCTAGGTCCTCTCCAGACAGATATTCGTATAGATATTCGCTGATCACGAGTAGGCCGATGAGGACAACGATCGATGCACAGACCTGGGCGACCCGGCAACGCCACCCGCCGGTGGACGCTGCCCGCAACAACCAGAGCGAGACCCCGATCAGGGCGAAGGCGAGCGCCGTGTTGGCCTTCATGGTGGGAAATCCGGGCATGGGGTTCTCGAGGGCGGTCACGTCGAGCCACCAGCCGACCAGAACCAGACTGCCGATCATCACCGCGCTGACGCTTGCAGCTTGCGAAATCCACCGCACTCGCGATGCGAACTGATTGGAGTCGCATTGTGCGATATTGACACATGTTGCCTTGTCCATGCTTTTCATAACTTGTTCTTAGTACATTTGCTAACTAAATACAAGAGTATTATTACTTACAATTGTTGCGTAGTATCTCGTGCATCTGCGCAGCCTTCAGGCAGAAAAATCCGCATCTTCGAAGCCATAGGAGGAGACATGGGAGGGCGGGACCGGGCTTGAGGAGCGATCGTGGCCCCTTCAGCGCCCTTTACGGATGAGCCAGACGGTTACAAAACGCAAAACGGACCAGCCCGGTGCGGCTATCGATGCATAGTTTCTGACGGATCCGCGCGCTATGGTTCTCGACGGTCCGAACGGACAGCCGGAGCGTTGCAGCGATCTTCCTGTCGGAAAGGCCCTGAGCAATGAGCCGGAGGACCTGCAACTCGCGCGGGGTCAGACGCTGGCCTTGCACACTCTCCAGCGACCCTTCCGCGACCAGAGCCGACCCTTTTTCCATCTGCGGATGGATGATGTCGGGTATCGCCGGGTGATCCCCGGACTCCTCGAGGTAGATCGTGAAGGCGCAGTTGAGCGGCGGCGTCTCTGAACATTGGTCGGCATAGATCTTTGCGTAGCCGTGCGTCTCCGCCACAACCCCGGCAAAAAGCCCCGCGGCAAGGTCACACAGGTAACTCCCATACTCACGCGGCTCCGCGAACCGGCACGCCAGCACGTTGACGCGAAGTACGTCAGACGGCTCGATCGTCACTTGAAGGTTCCACCCACACTGCTGCCCTATCGCCTCAAGGCACTGGGCACACGTGCGACCGTCACCCCGCCTCGCCGCGCCATGCGTCAGTCGCCATTCGGCAGCCGCCAGCCGACCATGCTCCGTCCCTATACCGCGAACTATGTCTTGGAACACCGATGGGTGGATCTGCCTGACAACTGTATGAATTACGCCAGCCATCATCTTCGTCAGCAGCGCCTGCGGACAGACCAATGACGGCTTGCCATCACCGCGAACAGCGCGCATCGGAATCGCACGCTTCTTGCCATCTCTCATTCTTACTTAAACCCGTTCCAGCAGGCCGGCTCCCTTAAGAACCGCCCTCGCGCTTGCACCGCGTGAAATGGATTGAACCGACAACACAGGCTGACCGGAATTGGATGGAGTAGTCATAGACTGCACCCTATTGTGCGCATTCATATCTTCCAAAGACAAGCGTACAATTACTTAGAATCTTTGAGCATTAGTACATTTGTTATAGAACTCTCCGACCTCACGTCGCCTCACCCCCCCTCTTACGAGAAGCATCTGGGAGGGCGAAAGGTTCCAAGCACTCAACAGAAACACCTCCGCACATCGCCTCACTCCCTCGCTCACTCTTCCGAGCGCACGGCAACCTCAAAATGACTTTCGCGACAAGCCGTCACGTGAGATAATGACATGCGTTCAAAGGAGGGCTTACGGGTGCATTACAAAGGCTTGCCGATCGGCGAAGGCGCACCAGTCATCGTGAACACTGTTGTGGAGATCTCTTCGGGATCGAGCAATAAGTACGAGTACGACGTAAACCTGGGCGTATTCAGACTGGACCGTGTGTTGTACTCACCGGTGCACTATCCGGCCGACTACGGATTTATCCCAGGTACGCTCGGGCAAGACGGGGACCCGCTCGACATCCTGATCCTTATCTCGCAGCCCACGTTCCCCGGTTGCCTGGTCGAAGCCCGCCCCGTCGGGATGCTGGACATGGTCGATGACAAGGGGATCGATGAAAAGATCCTCGCCGTAGCCCATGGCGATCCGCGCTACCAACGGATCGAGGACCTTGCCGGCGTGGAGCCTCATGTGTTGAAAGAAATCGAGCACTTCTTTAACGTGTACAAAAACTTGGAAGGGCGAACGAGTCTGACATCCGGTTGGCTGGGTCGAGGCGCCGCCCATGAGCGCATCGAAACCTACCGGCTCAGATAGTCAGGGGGTCCGCCTGTTCGGTCTCAGCCGCAACGTGGTGGCCCTCGGACTGGTGAGCCTCCTCACCGATGTCAGCTCCGAGATGATCTATCCGCTGTTGCCGCTGTTTCTGACCAGCGTACTGGGAGCCGGCCAAACCTTCGTCGGGCTGGTGGAAGGGATCGCCGAGAGCGCGGCCAGCCTGACCAAGCTATTTTCTGGGTGGCTTTCAGACCGGCTCGGCAGGCGAAAAGGGCTGGTTGTCGCCGGTTACACCTTGTCCAGCGTGAGTCGTCCGCTTGTCGCGTTGGCCCTTGCCCCCTGGCATGTCCTGATGATCCGGTTCACGGACCGCCTGGGCAAAGGGTTGCGAACCCCACCCAGGGATGCTCTGATTGCCGGCTCTACCGACGTGGCCATCCGGGGAAGGGCCTATGGATTCCACCGCTCGATGGACCACCTGGGGGCGGTCGGCGGCCCGGCCCTGGCCTATGCGCTTCTGCTGCTCCTGGGCGATCGGCTCCGGACGCTCTTCCTGCTGGCCGCGATCCCTGGCGTCCTTTCGGTTGTCATTCTGACGCTAAAGGTACGCGACTTCCCGATCGATTCCGCCCAAGCCGCCAAGGAGCCGCAACGCGCAACGGGCCTTGACGCGCAGCTCACGCGCTTCCTGCTGGTCGTGACGCTGTTCACGCTCGGTAACTCCAGCGACGCCTTCCTCCTCCTGCGAGCCCAGGAGGTTGGGATCTCAGCCATCCACCTCCCGCTCCTCTGGATGTTCTTCAGCCTGGTCAAGGCGGCGACGGGGTTGCCGGGCGGGATCCTCTCCGACCTTCGAGGCAGGCGGGGCGCCATCATCGCGGGATGGCTGGTGTACGCACTTGCCTATCTGGGGTTCGGCGCCGCCAGCCAACCCTGGCACATCTGGGTGCTCATAGGTTTCTATGGCCTGTACTTCGGACTCACCGAAGGAGGCGAACGGGCACTTATCGTCGACCTGGTCCCCCAAGACCGCCAGGCTTCCGCCTTTGGCCTCTTTCACTCCTGCATCGGGATCGCCGCCCTGCCCAGCAGCCTGCTGATGGGTTACCTCTACCAGACCTTCGGCGCG
Source organism: Candidatus Methylomirabilota bacterium (assembly GCA_028869615.1). Classification (GTDB taxonomy): domain Bacteria; phylum Methylomirabilota; class Methylomirabilia; order Methylomirabilales; family Methylomirabilaceae; genus Methylomirabilis. The sequence goes on from JAGWRQ010000036.1 coordinate 3,505, forward strand.
GGGCCGGCGTTTACCGTCGGCGCCGCTCTGGCCGGCCTGTCAGCCCTCCTACTGCTTCTCCTGCTCCGCCCCAGTCTTCTCAGACCTGAACGGAGCGTTGCACAACGCTCATGAAAAATAGTCGATAATGGCTAAGAAGATTTAATAATTTTCTATTGAGTAGTATCTTATGATATAATCCTGGATATTGGTCCTTCATAGCGTATGCTGTTTTCTTTTAAGGTTAGAATGCAATGGAACGACTGATCAAGGGTCTCTCCACTATAATCGGTAGTTCATCGGCAATGCGGTCTTCCGCCCCAGACCAACTCCTCGGAACTGTTCTGGAGGAGGTCTTGAAGGCGACTGACGGCGCGGTCCTTGGCTGGATCTGCCTGGCTCGCGGTCTGCCGGACCATTTGAACTGGCCTACCGTCACCGCGTTACCACAGGACTCGGTCTACCTTGCGGCCGCCAGGCATACCAGCAACGAGACCCCCGTAACCACCCTCGTCGCCTGTCCGGACTGCCCCTGTGGTCGCTTTCTCACCGGCACCGATCCGCCGCCGCCCAAGTATACCGTCATCGATCACTGTCCCCATCCAATCCTGTCCGAGCCGTGCGCCGGCACGCACGTGTGCGTGCCCCTCTTCGCGAAGGATCGGCCGATCGGTGTGCTGAACCTCGCCAAGCCGGGGTCCGCGTCCTTTTCACCCATTGAACAGTTGTTCCTCCAGGCTGTCGCGAGTCAACTGAGCGCCGCCCTGGAGAACGCCAGCCTGATTGCTGAGACACAGACCAGACTCAAAGAGACGCAGACGCTGCTCACGGAACGAAAGCAATTAGAGCAGCAGCTTCTTCGAACCGAACGGCTTAGGGCATTAGGTGAAATGGCGTCCGGCGTCGCCCATAACTTTAACAACGTCCTTGGCGCCATCCTGGGACGAGCGCAACTCCTTCATCGGGTAGTCCAGGAGGCGGAGGCACAACGAGGACTCGAGGCGATTGAAAAGGCGGCCCTGGATGGAGCCAACATGGTCCGCCGCCTGCAACGCTTTACACATCAGGGGCGAGAGGAGGAGTTCTTTCCGGTGGATCTCAACCAAGTGGTCAAGGACGTCCTGGCCATCACCGAGGCCAAGTGGAAAGACGAGGCCCATCTCGCCGGAACAACCATCGAGATTGCAACCAGCTACGGAAAGACCTCCCCTGTCATGGGTAATATTTCGGAACTCCGGGAGGTCCTGACCAACCTCATCTTCAATGCCGTCGAGGCGATGCCGCACGGCGGCACACTCACCTTGAAGACCGAAGAGGTTGGGGGGTGGGTCTGCGCCAGCGTGTCCGATACGGGGATCGGGATGACCGACGACGTGCAGACCAGAATATTCGATCCCTTCTTTACTACGAAGGGAACCAAGGGGACCGGGCTTGGATTAAACGTGTCGTATGGTATCATCAGCGAACATCATGGCGAGATCAGTGTGCAGAGCCAACCCGGGCAGGGTACGACCGTGTTGATGAAGTTACCGATTGCCTCTGGGCTCCGATCGACCCCACAGACCACACCGACGCCATCTTCCAGGCAGGGACGTATCCTGGTGATCGATGATGATGAGATGATCCACGAACTCCTCTCCGAACTCCTCCGGGCGGCCGGGCACACGGTCGTTCAAGCAGGGGGTGGCCGGGAAGGACTGCGTCTGTTCCAGCACGGCAGCTTCGACCTTGTTCTTACCGACCTGGGTATGCCGGAGTGTACAGGTTGGGAAGTGGCATCGGCCATAAAGGCGATGGCGCCTCGCACCCCCGTTGTCCTCATTACCGGGTGGGCGCTCACGCTTGACCGGGAGAAGCTTAAAGAGTCCGGCATTGATCTGGTCTTGAACAAGCCGTTCCAGGTCACCGACGTGATGGCGCTCGTCGCGGAGGCGCTGGAACTGCGCGAAAAGATCGAGCAGAGTGCGGACCGCGCGCACCCGGCCAGATCGTGACCACTGGCCGATGGCGTGCGATCTCAATTGGAATCGAGAAAGTTGGGACCCGCAGCACGCGGGGGATTACTCTGAAAGGAACTCCGGGCGGATTCGCGTGGCGATCACGCCGTGCTCCCACGCCACATTCAGGAGTTGTTCGAGGCCCTTTCTGCTTTCCTCGTTCCAGGCGCGGGTGTCCTCATTCACATACATGCCGACAAATCGGTCGGCCAGCGCCGCCTCCATCCCGCGGCCGAACTGCATGGCGTACTGCAGCGCCTCCTGTCGATGAGCCAAGCCATAGTCGATGCTGGCTCGAAGATATCCCGAGACTTCCAGGCAACACGACTCCCCCAGGTCCTTCCGGATAGCGTTGGCCCCCAACGGCAACGGCAGCGCCGTCTGCTCGTGCCACCATGTTCCGAGATCTACCAGCTTGGTCAAACCGCGATCCCCGAAAGTAAGCTGCCCCTCGTGGATGACAAGCGCCGCATCCGCCTCGCCGCGTTCGACTGCGTCGAAGACCCGGTCGAAGGGAACCTCAACGGCCTGGAACTCCTCCAGGTACAGCCGCAGCGCGAGGAATGCCGTCGTGAGTCTCCCTGGGACGGCAATTCGCTTGCCGCGGAGCTGGGCAGGATCAAGCCCACGCTTCGCCACAACGATCGGTCCGTACTGCCGTCCGATGCTGGCGCCATGGGGCAACAGGATGTAACGGTCGGCGACATAGGTGTAGGCATGAACCGAGAGCGCCGTGACCTCCAGTCTGCCTTCCAGCGCCCAACTGTTCAGCGTATCGATCGCTTCGAGGATGTGCTGGAAGCGAAACCGGTCTGTCTGAAGTCGCTCCTTCGCCAGCGCGTAAAACATGAATGCGTCATCCGGGTCCGGACTATGTCCGATCCGGATGAGTTGCGTCTGCATACGCGGTCCCTTCTCCCGCCCACATTGTCCAGGGTCTCGTGAATGGTTTTCTTCTTTCGCTCTCCTTTTATACATCGGGAGCCGGGTGGGTGCAAGGGATGATTGAGGCTTCGATCCGCTTTTGGCCGATTATCCTTGACAACTGCGCGAAGGATGTCGATAATAGGTTGTTTTTTGGTCTGGGGGCTTCGTTTACATTTTCTCAAAGCACCGCGAGGACCAGGGGCTCGCGGTTTTTCCGTTTCTAGGACCCTGATCATATCAGCGGGAAGCGACGCTATGATGAAGAGGGATAATGGCTCCTGACGATGGCACTGAGGAAACGAGCGGGGGTTCGAGGTACGACAAAGGGACTCGGCATCGCCCCCTCGAAGTCAAGGTAGACAGCCGAGGGGTCGAATCGGCTCTTCGGCTCTTCAAGAAGCTCATCTTGCGCGATGGGATCTTGAAGGAACTGAAACGAAGAGCGCATTACGAGAAACCAGGAGAGAAGCGTCGCCGAAAGGTTCGGGAGGCCGCGCGCAGACTACGCCGTCAGGCGGCTCGCGCGGTCCGCCGCGACCAGTTGGAATTCTAAGTGCTCCCGGGGAGGTCCCGGAGCACACAGCCGACCATGGAAGGCGGGACCATGGCGATGGCGTCAATCGAACTACCCGTGAGAAGTCGGCCGCAAGCCGACGAAAGGAGTTCCGAGCGCATGGGGACACGAGTGTATGTGGGCAATCTCCCGTTTGATACGGATGCATCCGCTATCCGCGCCCTTTTCGAAGAGGGTGGTCGTCGGGTCGCCGATGTGAAGATCATTACCGATCGAGATACCGGCCGACCGCGGGGGTTTGCCTTTGTCGAAATGGAGAACGAGAGCGACGCCCAGGCTGCCATCCAGGCGTTGAACGGACGAGACGTTGGCGGCCGACCGCTGACGGTCAATGAGGCGAAAGAACAGGCCCCACGCCGAGGAGGCGGAGGAGGCGGATTTCGCGGCGGCGGCGGCGGCCGCAGGCCGCGCGGCTATTAACCGGGATGACGCGCAATCTCCCCTGAGATTTCTCACCCCTGTTTGGTTATATCCGAACGGCCCTTGTCTGATCGTCACCTGCTCTGCTCGCCCCCAAAAGGCCGATCGACCGGAGACGACGACAATTCTCCGTAGATTTCGAGAAAGGTGGAGAGCGTCACCAGCAGCACGGGCCCCAGGATAAACCCAAGCATACCGAATACCTGGAGACCGCCAAGCATACCGAAAAACAGGAAGAGCGTCGGCAGATTGGTCCCGCCTGAGATGAGAGCCGGTTTCAGCACATTGTCGGCAGTGCTGACGACTACGGCTGACCAGGTGAGCAACAAGAGGCCGCGAATCCAGCCTCCCTCCAGGAACAGATAGACGGCTGCCGGAATCCAGATCAATCCCGACCCGCCAACCGGCAACAGCGAGAAGAGGGCGGTCGCCAATCCGAGAAAAACCGGGTACGGGACACCAAGAGCCCAGTACCCTACTCCTCCAAGGATGCCTTGCGCCAGGGCCGTGACGATAGTGCCGCGCACGACCGCCGACACAGCGTCGTACAGGCGCGAAAAGAGCACCTCGGCATGCTTTCGTTCAAGCGGCAACAGCCTCTGGAGACTGCACACGATCGCCTCACCGTCTCTGAGCAAGAAGAAAAAGGTAAAGGCGGTGAGAAAGAAATTCACTGTCACACTCAACAGGTTGAGAGCGATCCCCTTCAGATTGTCGACGATGAAGCTGCTCACCGCGCTCAGGCCGCTCAGCAGTAGCGCGTTCAGATCGAAGCCCAGACGCTTGAAGGGCAGGCTCATACGATCCCAAATGGCCCGGCCGGCTGTGACCGCCGGGTGGGACGCGATCCCCGCCAGACCCTCCTGCCGATAGACCCGTTCCGCTGCCTGATAGAAGCTCACCGCTTCTTGCGTCAGCACCCATCCACAAAGAATGGCCGGGACCATCACGGCGGTAATCACCGTGATCGTCAGCAAGAGGGCGGTCAGCCCGGACTTGCCGCCGAGCCGGTGCAGAAGGCGGCGATAGACCGGTTGAAAGACAACGACCAGAATGGCTGCCCAGAGAATCGGGGACGCAAAGGGCACGATGATCAGGTAGGTCAGATAGAGGAGCAGGAACAGGGAGCCATAGAAGAACACGAGGGAGACGCGCGTTCCATTCCCACTCCATCGCGCCAGCATCCCCTCATCTTTCTTGTCGGCCATGCTCGCCACCCTCTGCGGCCATTCGGCTCAATCGAAAAATTCCGGATCCGCGTTATCGTTCCGGATGCAGGCGCAGGCCATCTGCGCGGTATTCCGCGCAATGCCGATCCGGCCGTATCGATCCAGCAGGATGATGCCGGCCTCGGCGCCGGTCCTGGCCGTCAACTCACCGACGGCGCGTCTGGCTGCCGCCATCGGCTCTTCGCCCATCTGGAGGAACTCGAGAGCCGTCTTCGCGAGCGCCAGCTTGATGATCGCCTCGCCATTGCCGGTGCAACTGGCCGCGCCAAGCTGATCGTCGGCATAGGTCCCGCAGCCGATCAGCGCGGAATCGCCCACGCGGCCTGGCGCCTTGAGGGCCAAGCCGCCCGTTGAGGTGGCTGCGGCCAGATGCCCCCCTCGGTCGAGGGCGACGGCGCCGACGGTACCGACACCTTCAGTGTCCTCTTCTCGCAGGGTCGCCCATCGGGCGCGCTGGCGCTCGGTGACCAGCGCGTCGGCCACGCACTCCTTGATTCCAACCGCCGCGGCGAACTGCCGGGCCCCCTCGCCCACAAGGAGAACCGACCCGCCCGCCTCCATCACGGCTCTCGCAAGCGTCACCGGATTGGCGATCCGCTTCACGGCGCCGATGGCCCCGGCTGCCAAATTTCGGCCGTCCATGATCGAGGCGTCAAGCTCGATCTCTCCATCCCGATTGAGACAGGCGCCTCGGCCGGCGTTAAAGGCCGGATCATCCTCAAGCATCTTGACAGCCTGCTCGACGGCCTCCACCGCGGAGCCTCCCGCTGCGAGCGCCTGCCATCCATTCACAACGGCTGCTCGAACACCCGCCCGCCGTGCCTCAACCAAGTCGGGCGCCACCTTTCCCGCTCCACCATGAACCAAGATCACAGGACCGAACGATCTAGCGGTCATTTATCTCACCTCTTCACTGCCCTTGTTCGGCCCGGAACGCCTCAGCCATGGCGATCCGCTCCAGGACCGGAGGGTGGGTATATAAGAGCCACACGACGACTCGCGGCGGATCGATATCCGCGAGATTCGACCTGGCAAGCGTGATCTCCGAGGCGATAAAGGCCTTAGGGTTCGCGGTGAGACGGAGCGATTCGCGATCAGCCTCCCGTTCGAAGGACCGTGAAATAGCCATCTGGATCGGCATCGTCAGAATGGTGAGCGCGACCAAGAGGAGCAGCAGCAACGGCAACGAGCGGGGGTCAGCCGGATGAATAAAGCCGAAGCGTCCGGAGTCGGCCGCGATGTTGAGGAGGCGCGCGATCAGCCACAGGGCCGCCAGCGCCGAGACCGCACTGATGGCCATCCCCTTCCAGATATGGTGCCGCCTCCAATGGCCCAGCTCATGCGCGACGACCAGCTCCACCTCCTCCGGGGCCGAGGCCGTAAGCAGCGTATCGTACAGGACGATCCGTCTGGTTCGTCCAAATCCCGTGAAGTAGGCATTGGTTTTCGTCGTCTTACGGCTGGCATCCATCTCCAGGATCGGCCCTACCGTCAGACCCGCCCGAGCGGTCAACGTGCGGAGTCGCTCCACCAGTGCTGTATTCTGCACCGGTCGGAATGTGTGAAACAGCGGATCGAAGAGGATCGGCGACAGCTCGGCAAGCAGGCTCATCACAAGGACGACGACCACCCATACCGGCAGATACCAACGGACGGGATCCCATCGGATGAATGTATAGAGCAGAATCAGCAGCGGCAGCAGGATCACCGCATTGATCAGCGCCCCCTTTGCATAATCCCATGCCCATGCGACAAACGTCTGACGAGAGAGACCGAATGTATGCTCGCGGAGGAAACTACCGTACAGACTGACGGGGAAGGTCACCACATAATACAGCAGGGCCAGCAAAAGGCCGAAGATTCCGATGGTCAACCATACGCGTCCGCCCGCGACCGAGACGCTGAGATCGCGAATCTTTGCAGACAACGGGCTCAGGGTCAAGAGCCCAAACAGGCCGAGGGTCAACGCTATTCGCGCGCCGTACAACAGATATCGCCCGCGCGCGTATGCCCGCCCCGTCGCCAACTCCTCATCGGTAAAATACTGTCGAGCCTTATCGGCGAATGATGCGCGCGGATCCGAAGGCGGAGCGTCGCCCCCCAGCGCCTGCCTGTCAAGCGAGATCGTCGCCCCGGCAAGCGCCAGTAAGCACACCAGGAATGACCATTGCGATACCATACCGTGCGGGCCTCGAGAAGGGGTCAGCCGGTCAATTCAACAGACCAAGCACCTTGTGCAGCTCAACGCGGGCCGCAGTATAATTCGGCTCAATCTCCAGGGCCTTCTTCAGCTCTCTGACCGCCTCTTCGTACTTCCCCTTCCGCACGAGGACACGGCCCATATTCAGGTGAGGGTAATGGCGAGGTTCGTACCGCTTGGCTACCATCGCCTTCTCGAGCCACGGGATCGCCTCATCAAACTCTCCCTTCTCAATCAGGTAGACGCCGATGTCGTTATACGGATTGCCGAACTCAGGATCGATCCAGATGGCGGCTTCGCACTCCTTGATGGCCTCGTCGATCTGGCCCTGAAAGCTGTAGGCCCACCCCAGGAAGGTGTGCGCCTCAGCCGTCGGGTAGAGATCGATAGACCGCTTGTAGGCCGCGATGGCGCCCTCCAGATCACCGTTCGTCTGCAATCGGTATCCTTCTTTGAAGTAGAACTCAGCCAGTTCAAGTCGTCCCGGATCAGGCACGGTGTTCATCGCTCCTTGCCTTAGTCGCAGCCATTGAGAGGGCCGGCCTTACGCGATAGTTCATAGCTTCATTTTACCACGCAAACAGGTGCTGCGGCGTCTTGAAAAGGGGCCGCCTACTTAGCCGAGTTTCTTGTGGAAACGGAGAATGCTGGCTGTGATCAGGACAACCCCGATGGCGGCAAGAACCAGCAGATGCGTCCAGAGATATGAGATCCCGATTCCCTTCAGCATGATCCCCCGGATGATTTCCACGTAATAGGTGAGAGGGATCGTGTACGCAACGGTCTTGGCCAGGGGCGGCATGCCCTCGATCGGGAAGAGCACGCCGGAGAGGTAGACCGATGGGACAAAGATGAAATACGACATCTGCATAGCCTGCTGCTGGGTCCTGGCGATGGTGGACAACAGGATGCCGAGACCCAGGGTCCCCATGATAAAGAACAAGGACAGGAAGTACAGGAGGAGCAAGCTTCCACGTATCGGAATATCGAAGGCCCAGACGGCGAATACGAGGGCGAATGTCATCTGTACATAGGCGATCACGACATTCGGAACGATCTTCCCGATCATCAACTCCCAGCGGCGCAACGGGCTCACAATCAACGCCTCGAGCGTTCCACGCTCCCGCTCCCGCACCACCACCATGGCGATGATGGTGATAGTGGTTTGCATCAGGATGAAGCTCAGCAGGCCCGGGATAATGAAGATAGCGCTGACAAGGTCGGGATTATACCAGGCCCGGACCCGGACATCCAGGGGGGTGGTGGGTGGGACCCGGCCGGCGCTCCGTTGCAGTGTCTCCGACGCGATCCGGAGTGAGCCGACCTGACCGATGGCGTTGGCCGCGTTGATGGCCGATGTTGCGACCAGCGGGTCCGAGGCGTCCACAATCACCTGGATCTGCGCCACGCGCTGCTGCTTCAGCGCGCGGGCGTAGTCGGGCGGCAGGATGATCCCCACCTTCGCCTTGCCGCTGTCGATGAGGCGCGTAACCTGCTCATAGCTGTCCGCATGATAGTCGAGGTTGAAATATTGAGAGTTGGTAAAGGCATGGAGGAGATCTCGACTCTCAGGCGTCCGGGATTGGTCGAGGACAGCGGTGACCATATGCTTCACGTCGGTATTGATGGCCCATCCGATGATGGCGAGGATCATCATCGGCATAGAAAGCATCATGCCCAGCGTAAAGCGGTCGCGCCACATCTGGATGAACTCTTTACGGATCATGCCGAGTAAGCGTGACCTCATATCCCGCCTTCTCGCATTCGCTTCAGTTGCGCCCGGAGAGAGCGCCGGTCGGCCAGGCCGACGAAGGCGACAAAGATATCCTCGATCGACGGGATCGCCGCCTCAACCCGGTTGACCTTCAATCCTTCGCCGGTCAGGCGAGCCTCCACGTCGATGGGTGAAAGGCTCTTATCCTCGGTAACGACGTGGATAGTATTCCCAAATCGGACCACCTCTGCTACGCCAGGAAGCGTTTCGAGGAATATCGTGGCCTCCCGCATCGGGTGGCATTCGATCTCGATGACCTGACCTGTCAGGGCATTCGCCTTGATCTCCTCACGGCTTCCCTGGGCCGTGATCCGACCTTGATAGATAAATCCCAGACTGTCGCAGTGCTCCGCCTCGTCCATGTAGTGAGTGGTAGCCACAATGGTAATTCCTTCCTCGGAGAGTCGGTAGATCAGGTCCCAAAAATTGCGGCGGGAGACCGGATCGACCCCGGCCGTCGGCTCATCCAAGAACAGCAACTCGGGCTTATGAATGATACTGCATCCCAAGGCCAGTCGTTGCTTCCAGCCACCCGACAGGTGGGCCGCCAGCGCGCCCTCGCGTCCGGTCAGGTCGGCCATCTGGATCATCTGCTCGATCCGGGTCTTCTTGACCTCATTGGGGACCGAGTAGAGGCTGGCATAAAAGTCGAGGTTCTCCCGGACGGTGAGGTCCTCGTACAGGCTGAACTGTTGGGACATATAGCCGATCCTCTCCTTGATTCGCTCCGGCTCCGTCGCAATATCGTAGCCCAGCACATGCCCTGACCCCTCGGTCGGGTCCAGCAGCCCGCAGAGCATCCGGATAGTCGTGGACTTCCCGGCCCCGTTGGGGCCAAGGAACCCGTAGATCTCGCCTCGCTTAATCCGTAGGTCCACATGGTCCACGGCGACGATCTTGCCGAATCGCCTGGTCAGCCCTTTGGTGATGATGGCGTAGCTGTCGATCTCGGGCTCAGCCATTGAGACGACTCCAACGGGCGGATGGTCGATAACTGGTTCGCTTTGGCCCTCCGCCTCCCGTCCTGATCTCGGTATCGGCCGGCATCCCCGGCTTCAGCAAGCGCTCATGATTGTCCAGGCGGATCTTAACCCCGAAGACCAGGTTCACACGCTCCTTCTTGGTCTGGACCGTACGGGGGGTAAATTCGGCCTTCGAGCTGATCTCGATCACCTTTCCTTCGAAGCGCCTGTTCGGAAATGAATCGACGGTGACCGCCGCGTCCTGGCCGATACCGACCAACCCGATCTCCGACTCCGGGATGTAGACGCGCAGCCACAGATCATCAGGATCGATGAGGATCACGATAGGAAACCCGGGATTGACGACCTCTCCTTGTTCGGCGCGCTTGGTGAGAACAATCGCGGAGAGGGGCGCCAGGATGGTGCTGTCGCGAAGTCGGACCTGGGCCACCTCAAGCGCCGCCTTTGCCCGATCGCGCTCGTGGCGGGCCGCCTCGATCACCTCCGGTCGAGGTCCCACCCGGACCAATTCGTACCGTTCACGGGCGGCCTTGACCTGGCTCTGTGCAATCTCGACCCTGTTCTTGGCGCGATCTCGCTCTTGCGCGGAAATGGCCCCTTCTTTGAACAGGCTGTCAAACCGGTCCCAATCGTCCCT
>JAGWRQ010000037.1 GCA_028869615.1 Candidatus Methylomirabilota bacterium
AGGAGCGGCTTCGAGAAGAACACGTTCGATTGTCCCATCGGGAGGGCGACCTGGAAGCCCGTTGGATTCTTCTTGACTACAGCGATGTAATCATTCATATTTTCGACGAAGAGATGCGGCTGTACTATGATCTGGAGGGCCTGTGGGCCGACGCGCCGAAACGGGAGTTGGTCTAGGGCGGATCGTCGGTTCCTCTGAGATAACCTGTTAGAATGAGGCCGATACCTGTGAAGCGGAGGGCACATGAGCCCCGCTTCTTTTTTGTTGGGGGCTGGCTGTGCCCGCATGCTCCGCTCTCTCTTTAGAGGGCGAGGGTGATCTTCCGAATCGCCGAGGTGGCCTGTCTGCGTGCGGCCACATACAGGCAGGGAGGTGATGGGGATGCCGTTGAGGGCAGCGATCCTGGAACGGTTAAAGGAAAAGCTGTTAGAAAAACGACGAGCGTTGATTAACACAGTGCGGGAGAAGCGCGCAAACAATCTGGAGGGCGGTAGCGATGGCACGCAGGACATCGCTGATCAAGCCACGACCGCCTATACCAAGGAGTTTCTGCTCTCTATCAGCGACGCTGAGCGCCAGTTGTTGAAGCAGGTGGACGCCGCCCTGGAGAAGATGCGGCAGAAGAAGTATGGCGAGTGCGAACGGTGCGGCGAGCCAATCAGTGAGAAGCGGCTCGAGGCGTTGCCTTTTGCCCGATTTTGCATTGCCTGCCAGGAGGAAGAGGAACGGAGCTGAAGGAGCTGCTGGCGGCCTTTCTCCACCTCGTCTTTCCCTCCCCCTGCCGAGTGTGCCGTCAACCCCTAGACGCCACTCGCCGGTCCCTCATCTGTGGCCGCTGCTGGCTGAAGATTCAGCCCGTTACCGAACCGTTTTGTCCCCGCTGTGGGAGGCTCTTCGCCTCGCTCAAGAGCCTCAAGGCAAGCCCTGACCACCTGTGCGGATCCTGCCGGGAGCGATTGCCGCCATTCGCTATGGCGAGGTCGGCGGCGTTGTACGAAGCCGACGGGACGATGCGCCAGGCAATCCTGCTGTTCAAGTATGGTGGCCGCCGTACGCTCTCCCGTCATCTGGGTCGTCTGATGGTCGAGACGGCCGGATACCTGTTTGATCCCCGTGAGTTTGATCTCCTGATCCCGGTTCCGCTCCATTCCAAGCGAGAGCGTACGCGAGGCTTTAACCAGGCGGCGCTCTTGGCGAAGGAGGTCGGACGCGGCTTCGGCCTTGACGTTGGTGAGCGCCTGCTGGGGCGGGTCCGAGCTACGGAGGCCCAAAGTGGAGGTCGGCGAGAGAGGGAGAAGAACGTCAAAGGAGCCTTTCAGGTCACGCGGCCCGATCGCGTGAAGGACCGGAGGCTCCTGCTGATTGACGATGTCTTGACAACCGGCGCGACCGCCGGCGAGTGCGCCAAGACCCTCCTTGCTGCCGGCGCCGCAACGGTGGGAGTCTACACCCTCGCCCGAGTCGAATGATGACGCTGACGCGCCCCCAGCCCCTATCTGCTCGCGCACTCAATAGGACTTGCCAAAGGCCAAAAAACGGAACTAAAATAATCCACCTCGTGAAAGGCGGGTAAGCGTTAGCGCTTGTGAGCGAGAGGGGAGGTGGTGCGGCCGTGAGGGAGCGGTAAGACACCATCCGCGCATCGGCTTCTGAACCGAACGAACTGAGCATTGCGGCGTACATGATCAAAAAGGGAGGGTATCCCACATGAAACGACTGTTCTTTGCCAGCGTGATCGTAAGTCTGTTTGTGACGGGAGTCTCGGTCTCGTGGGCTGAGACCACTACCGTCAAGGGCTCGAAGAGCAACGGAGATAATCGCGTCAGTGGAAAAGAAGGAGCCCAGAAGAAGGGGACCAAGCCGACGGCCGCGCCTGCGACGCAAGACCCGTGCGCGAGCGTCAAGAATGACGCGACCAAATATGCAGCCTGTCAGGATGCCGCAAATCCCCGTGGGCTTACGAATATTAAGGAGCGTGGGCGGAAATACTGATCCGACATGGGTGTTGGGGGCTTCGGGGATGTAAGTGGACCGGCTATTCGATGGACTGAAGGAGCGAGGGGGGAGCAAAAAATTCTATGGGGAGTTGGCCTTAGGGGATTGACATTTGGGAACAAAGGCCTTATAAAAAAGGGCTGATCTGCCTTCTCACGGAATACCTTGTGGTCGTTCGTTCGTCCATCGGAACAATCGTCGTCGTTGTGTCACTTCAAGAAGGAGAAGAGAGGTATGGCGATTAAGGCTGCGATCAACGGATTCGGTCGCATCGGGAGAAATGCGTTTCGGGCGGCGCTGAAAGATCGCGAGTTGGAGTTTGTGGCGGTCAATGACATCACCGATGCCAGGACGCTCGCGCACCTGTTGAAGTACGATTCTGTCCATGGAACGCTACAAGCGGAGGTACGGGCCAAGGAGGATGCCATCGTCGTAGACGGCCGCGAGGTCAAGGTCTTTGCCCAGAGAGACCCGGCGGCGCTTCCCTGGAAAGAGCTGGGGGTGCAGGTCGTCGTCGAATCGACCGGACGCTTCACCGACAAGGCCGGCGCGAGCAAGCATCTTCAAGCCGGGGCGCAGAAGGTCATCATTTCAGCGCCGGCCAAGGACCCGGACATCACGATCGTGCTGGGCGTCAATGAAACCATGTACAATCCGGCGAAGCACGCGGTCATCAGCAATGCGTCTTGCACCACCAACTGCCTTGCGCCCATCGCAAAAGTGATCATGGAGCAGTTCGGGATCCGCCATGGCCTCGTGACCACAATCCATTCCTATACCAATGACCAGCAGATCCTGGATCTGCCGCATTCTGATCTCCGCCGGGCGAGGGCCGCCGGTCTCTCCCAGATACCGACCAGTACCGGGGCGGCCAAGGCAGTCGGGCTAGTACTTCCTGCGCTGCAGGGAAAGATGCACGGGATTGCCATCCGCGTCCCGACGGCGAACGTGTCGCTGGTCGATCTCGTTGCGGAGACGGAGCGGGTGGTCACGGTCGCAGAGGTGAATACGGCCCTTCGGAAGGCAGCCGATGGGGAGCTAAAAGGGATCCTCGGTTTCTGTGAGGAGCCGTTGGTTTCTGTCGATTTTAACGGCAATTCGCTCTCGTCAATTGTTGATAGCCTTTCGACATCGGTTGTAGACGGTACCCTCGTCAAGGTCCTGTCCTGGTACGACAACGAGTGGGGCTACTCCTGTCGAATCCGCGATCTAATCAAGTTTATCGGTAGTCGGTGACGGCTCTCTTACAACCGCATTATTTCGGGAAGCGTCATTGCGAGGGAGCGCAGCGACCGAAGCAATCCCACCGTTCTTCGCATCCTCAAGAACGCTGAGATTGCCGCACTCCCGATGGTCGCTCGCAATGACAATGTAGCTAGACTGATTTCTATTGCGATAGTGAATCGCAGATCTCCTCTTGCACCGTGAGTGATATGACCAAACTCTGTATCGATAACCTGGAACTTCCAGGGAAACGGCTTCTCATCCGCGTCGATTTCAACGTCCCGATCGACGAGCAAGGGATGATTACCGACGACACGCGCATCCGCGCCGCCCTCCCCACGATCAACTATGCGATCCAACATAGGGCGAAGGTCTTGCTCATCTCCCACCTCGGCCGGCCCAAGGGTGGTCCCAACCCGAAGTTCAGCCTCGGGCCTGTGGCAGGGCGACTGTCTGCATTGCTGGGGAGTCCGGTCGAGATGGCTGAGGATTGCGTGGGACCGGAGGTGAAGGCCCGGATCGACAGGATGGAGCTTGGGGATGTGCTGATGCTGGAGAACTGCCGCTTTCATCCGGAAGAAGAAAAGAACGACGACATGTTCTCTAGGGCGCTGGCGGAGCTGTGTGACCTGTACGTCAACGACGCCTTCGGTACTGCGCACCGCGCCCACGCCTCCACCGTCGGCGTGACACGATTCGTCAAGCAGTCGGCGTGCGGTTTTCTCATGCAGACCGAGCTCAAACAGCTCGGGGCGCTGCTCGACCACCCCGCGCGCCCCTTCATCGCCATTCTTGGCGGCGCGAAGGTGTCGGATAAGATCGGCGTCCTGGCCAATCTGCTCCCGAAGGTGGACAGTTTCCTGATCGGCGGCGGCATGGCCTATACGTTCCTGAAGGCTCAAGGGCACGAGGTGGGAAGCTCTCGGGTGGAGGCTGACGGACTGAAGGTAGCCCAAGAGACAATGGAGCAGGCCAGCCGTTCGAACGTGGCCATTCATCTGCCCAGTGACCATGTGATTGCGGAGCGGATTGGCGCAGACGTACCCACCAGACACGTCGATGGGACTATCCCGATCGGTTTTATGGGGCTTGACATCGGTCCCGCGACGATCAGGCGATTCGTTCGGGAGGTTGAGCGCGCAAAAACGATCCTGTGGAACGGGCCGATGGGCGTCTTCGAGCTGTTGCCGTTCCGGGAGGGGACGTTTGCCTTGGCCAAAGCGGTCGCGGCCTCGGGCGCCCATTCGGTAATCGGGGGCGGGGATACGGCTGCCGCTGTCGCCCAAGCTGGAGCCGCTGAGCAGATGACTCATATCTCGACGGGAGGCGGCGCATCCCTGGAGTTTTTGGAAGGGAAGGAACTGCCGGGTATCGCCGCGCTCACCAATAAAAGATAGGGTAGAGGTTTTTAGTGATGCGAACACCGCTTATTGCGGGAAATTGGAAGATGTACAAAACCTCGTCCGAGGCGATCGTATTGGCGAAGGCGATCGTGAAGACGCTGTCGACGCCAGACGGGACCCAAGTGGTGATATGTCCTCCATTTACGGCGCTTGCTGCTGTTGGTCAGGTCGTTGTCGGGTCAAGAATAAGCCTTGGCGCGCAGGACCTGCATTGGGCAAAGGAGGGGGCCTACACTGGCGAGGTATCGGCGGAAATGCTCCGGGATATCGGATGTCGCTATGTCATTATTGGCCACTCCGAGCGGCGACAGTATTTCGGGGAGACCGATGAGGGTGTGAATAAGAAGTGCCGTGCCGCCCTGGCAAGCGATCTCACCCCGATCGTCTGTGTCGGTGAGACTCTCGCCGAGCGGGAGGCGGGACGCGCTTACGGCATCGTGGAGACACAGCTCAAAGGGGCGCTGTCGGGTCTTTTGCCTGAGCAGGTTCAAAGGCTTGCCCTCGCGTATGAGCCGGTCTGGGCTATTGGCACAGGAAGAACGGCCACCCCGAGCCAGGCTGACGAGATGCACGCCCATATCCGAAAGACCGTTGCCATGCTGGTCGATGCCGAGATCGCGCGCAGTGTCCGTATCCTCTATGGGGGAAGCGTCAAGTCGGATAATGCCAAGGAGTTGCTGGAGCGATCTGAGATCGACGGCGCACTGGTTGGCGGGGCAAGCTTACAGGCTGATTCGTTCGCGGCGATCGCAGCAGCGGCCAAAAGATAAAGGGTTAAGGAGGTAGTAATGATTATCGCGCTTTCCGTCGTACATCTGCTTATTGCAGTGGTCCTCGTTGTGATTGTGCTCCTCCAGAGCGGCAAAGGCGCCGACATCGGCGCCGCGTTTGGCGGCGGGTCGAGCCAGACTGTCTTCGGTGGACGCGGCGCTGCGACTTTCTTGAGCAAGCTGACTCTGGCAGCGGCTGTGCTCTTTATGATCTCATCCATCATACTGACTGTCGTGTCTGAGCGCAGGGGTCGTTCATCGGTGATTACAGAGGAACGGGTCCAGCAGACCGCCCCAGCCCCTGCATCGCCTCCGACCGGCGCCCCGGCGCCGCCGACGTCTCCGGCCGAACAGACGCCGCCAGGGCAGGTCCCTCCAGCCGCTAAGTAGCTCGATGCCCTTAGGCCCGCTACCCCTGATTCTTCGCCAAACCGTATCTTCTGGCGAAAGAGACGTGTATGATATGCATCGCAGGGTTGTTGGTCTATGGCGCCTCCCTTCGTAAGCTCCAAGGTTTCACCGTTCGGTAGCCGCTGGTCGAGGATTCGGTCCCGCTTGCGCCGCGGCTTCGCCCATGCGTTCGCACTCAGCGGCCAAGACAGCCGGCTCGAGGCGGAAGATCTCGCGTTGCTGGATCGTTTTGCCCGCCTTCTCGCTGATCGCGGTCTCACGATGCCTGCCATATTTCTGGTGGAGTCTCTTGTGCCTCTCGGTTTCCTTGCCAGTCAACTGGTTCATGCCCTGACACCGATCATGGGCATGGTTGCCCCCCCCGATGACATTGAACGGCTCGCCCGTGTGCTGGAGCGGGAAGCGACCCCGGCGGTCTTCATCGACAGACTTCGACTCATGGAGGAGGGACAGCGCTGTGAGTCGTGAGATGACGGCGATCCTGGCCACCGACTGCGGAAGCACGACCACCAAGGCGATCCTGATCCAGAAGGTAGGGGCAGAGTACCGCCAGACCTTCCGCGGCGAGTCCCCGACCACCGTCGAGGCTCCGTTCGACGATGTGACTCGCGGGGTACTGAACGCCATCCAGGAGGTGGAGGAGCTGTCCGGACGGAAGCTCCTGGATGGAGAGAAGATCTTGACGCCTGCCGAGGAGGGTCACGGTGTCGATCTTTACGTCTCCACGAGCAGCGCCGGTGGAGGTCTCCAGATGATGGTAGCGGGCGTGGTCATGGCCATGACCGCCGAGAGCGCCCAACGGTGCGCCCTTGGCGCCGGCGCCATCGTCATGGACGTGTTGGCCAGCAATGATGGCAGAGCGGCGCATGAGAAGATCGAGCGAATCCGGGTTCTAAGGCCAGATATGATCTTGCTGTCCGGCGGGACCGATGGCGGAACGATTTCGCACGTTGTGGAGTTGGCGGAATATATTCGGGCGGCCGATCCGAAGCCCCGGCTTGGCGGGAGCTTCAAGCTCCCGGTCATCTTTGCCGGCAACAAAGATGCGCGGAATCGGATTCAGGAGATTCTGGGCGACCGAACGGCCCTCGTCATGACCGATAATATTCGACCCATCCTTGAGCGGGAGAATCTCGGACCGGCCCGCCACACGATCCACGACCTGTTCCTCGAGCACGTTATGGCTCAGGCGCCGGGGTACGGAGTGCTCATGGGGTGGACAGGCGCGCCGATCATGCCGACGCCGGCCGCGGTCGGCCTCATCATGGAGCAGGCGGCAAAGGCGCAGGGGTTGAACCTGCTGGGTGTGGACATTGGCGGCGCCACAACAGATGTGTTCTCAGTGGTGGATGGACAATTCACTCGGACCGTCAGCGCCAATCTGGGAATGAGTTATAGCGTGAGTAATGTCCTGGCCGAGGCCGGTATCGACAAGATCGAGCGCTGGCTGGTCGATCCGATTGCAGAGCAGGAGTTGCGGAATCGGATCAAAAATAAGATGATTCGGCCAACCACGATCCCCCAGACGTTGCCGGATCTGGCCCTGGAGCAGGCAATCGCGCGGGAGGCGCTCCGTCTGGCATTTGACCAACACAAGGCGCTGGCCGTCAGCCTGAAGGGCGTTCAGCAAGAACGAACCATTGCGGATGCCTTCGAGCAGGAAGAGGGCGGGAAGAGCCTCATCGACCTGTACAGGATCGACTTGATCATCGGGAGCGGTGGGATCCTGTCTCATGCGCCACGCCGTGTCCAGGCGATGATGATGATGATCGATGCCTACCAACCGCTTGGACTGACGCAGTTGGCGGTGGACAGCATCTTCATGATGCCGCACCTCGGTGTGCTGTCCCAGGTCAATGAGCGAGCCGCCACTGAGGTCTTCCTGAAAGATTGCTTGGTTCCACTCGGGAGTTGCCTGGCAGCCGAGGGGAGGGCAAAGCGCGGCGAGTCATGTTTCGCGTATACCATCCGATTTGCAGATGGTCGGCAAGCGCAGGGTACCGTCCGATTCGGAGAGATCCTTCGCCTCGATCTTCCTCTCGGAGCAGAAGCCGAGCTCCAGGCGGAGCCGTCGAAGAGTTTTGACCTGGGTGCCGGGAAGGGGAAACCGGTGAAGCTTCAAGCGAAAGGCGGCGTAGTCGGGCTGATCCTGGATGCCAGAGGACGGCCGCTCTACCTGGCAGAGGACGAGTCGGAGCGGATCACCGGGCTGCGCGGTTGGGCTAAGGCGGTCGATCTGTATCCGGAGGTTTAAAGCTATTAGCAATCAGCTATCAGCTTTCAGCAAGAGCTGTCTTCCTGACTGCTGATCGCTGACGGCTGGCTGCTTTCCTATTATGGCTCATTCATACACACCAGGCTTGCGCATGGCGCCTCAGACCGTGGTCCGGAAGCGGCGGATCTTGCCGATCCCGGGGCAGGTGCTTGTCCATGAGGGACAGGCGGTTACCGCCACTACGGTGATCGCGCAGACCGAGTTGCCTGGCAAGGTCCACGCGGTGAATGTGGTCAACCTGCTGGGGATCGTCCCGCAGGAGGTCCGGCGCTATATGCTGAAACGGGAGGGCGATGCGGTCGGGGCCGGCGAGCCGCTGGCCGAGAATAAGCCACTTATCAAATGGCTGAAGACCCAGGTCCCTTCTCCGATCACCGGAACGATCGAGACCGTGTCCGAGGTGACCGGACAGGTGTTCCTGAGAGAACCGCCAAGACCTCTGGCCCTGACAGCCTATCTCGACGGCCATGTGGTTGAGACCTTTCCGGGTGAAGGGGCCACCGTGGAGACGGCATGCAGTCTGGTGCAAGGGATTTTCGGCATCGGCGGCGAGGCTGTGGGTCCCATCGCAGTAGCCGCCGACAACCGCGAAGACGAACTGACACCGGATCGGATTACCGACGCGCATCGAGGGACGATCCTCGTGGGTGGCTCGCTGATCGGTCGTGACGGCTTCGCCAGGGCCAAGCAGGCCGGCGTTGCCGCCATTGTCGTAGGCGGCATCCACGCCCTTGATCTGAAATTGCTCCTCGGGCGGGACCTCGGTGTCGCCATCACCGGTACTGAACAGGTCGGTCTGACGCTGATCATCACCGAAGGATTTGGTCGAATTGCCATGGCCAGGCGAACTTTCGATCTTCTGACCTCCAAGGTTGGTCAACGCGCATCCTGCTCTGGCGCGACCCAAATTCGGGCCGGCGTTATCAGGCCGGAGGTGATTGTCCCGCTGGGAGAGCAGGCAGCGGGCAGCGGGCAGCGGGCAGCGGGGGAAACCGGAGGAGTTGGAAGCGGACTCCAGGTTGGCGATCAAATCCGAATTATTCGAGAGCCGTATTTTGGCAGGATTTGTAAGGTATCCGCTCTTCAAGCCGATCTCCGGCTTCTTGCCACGGAAAGCAAGGTCCGCGTTCTCGAGGCAGAGCTTGACGACGGGCAGCACATCGTCGTCCCTCGTGCCAATGTGGAACTGCTGGAAGCGTGAGTACCGTGCGCGCTCTTGCCGTAGCGGTGGTTTTAGCCCTTTTCACCCTCCACCCTCCACCCTCCACCCTCGCCGTATCCCTTGCCCCTCCCGAGCAGTTCGAGGCCTTTGACATGCCCGGCGATGGCGGAGGCAGTATCGGGCTGTCGTGGCAAGCGGCCCCGTTCGATGGACCGACAGTTCGCTATCAGGTCTACATGGCCGATCGGGTGCAAGGACCGTTTACGCGACTCGCCGAGTTTGCCGCCGACACGCACTACAAGAGCGATGTTGATCGCCCATGGTGGAGCTGGGATCGGAGCAAGGCGTATCACTTTTACCAGGTGAAATCGACGCAGGATCTCCGCCTCGAGAGCGGACGATCCTACTTCTTCAAGGTGGCGGTGACCGACGGGGTGCAGGCGAGTGAAGGGCCGGTTCAATCGGCAGTCCCTGCGCCAAACTTCTTCAATCTGGCAAAGGCGAATAACTTTCTATTGATGCTCCTCTTCTCTGCGCTTGTCCTGTTTGCGATTGCCCAGGCGAAGCGACATCCCGCCATCTTCCTGCGCCGGATTCCCGGCCTGGATGCGGTGGAAGAGGCGATCGGCCGGGCGACCGAGATGGGACGGCCGATCCTCTACCTCACCGGCTCTGACGACATGTCGAGCCTTTCGACGATTGCGGCGACGGTGATCCTTGGACAGGTTGCGAAAAAGGCGGCGGCGTACGACACACAGCTCAAGGTGCCGCACCGAGACCCGATCGTGATGGCCATCTGTCAGGAGATCGTCAAGGAGTCATACCTGGAGGCCGGACGCCCTGATGCCTATCGTGATGACTCCAATTTCTTCATCACCAACGATCAGTTCAGCTACACCGCCGCGGTGAATGGGATTATGCTTCGAGAGCGGCCGGCAGCCAACTTCTTTATGGGCTTTTACTATGCTGAGGCGCTCCTGCTGGCAGAGACCGGCGCCGGGACCGGCGCGATCCAGATCGCCGGGACCGACGCCGATCTGCAACTGCCGTTTTTCATTACAACCTGCGATTACACCCTGATCGGCGAGGAGCTGTACGCCGCGAGCGCATACCTCTCGCGCGAGCCGGTGCTGGTCGGGACCTTGCGGGGGCAGGATATAGGGAAGGCATTTCTCCTGCTCTCTATGGTAATCGGGACGGTCCTGGCGACCATCGGTGGGCTCGTTGGAACCCAGGCGTTCGTGCCGTTGCTGCAACTGTTCCGGGATTTCAAATGACACTGTTCCTGCGGCGGACGTTCCCGCTGATTCTGACCTTCCTGTTTGGTGTGGCGGCCGCCCTGCAGTATTACATCCCCCACCCGGTCTCGGAGGCGGCGCTCACCGAGGTCTCGGTCTGGCTTCGGATCATCCTTGGATTCGCCATGATCCTGGGGATCGCCAGCCTTTCTCACGTTCATTATGCGAAGATCCGGATGCGGACGGCCGGCTGGGGGTACAGCCTGGTGGTCTATCTCTCGATGGCGGCCACAGTCGTCGTGGGGGTGTGGTCGCGAGGACAGGAGGAAGGCACAGGCTTTGGTTGGATCTATACATATGCCCTGCTCGCGCTGCAAGGGACGATGTTTGCCATACTCGGATTTTTCGTCGCCTCTGCCGCCTTCCGCGCCTTCCGGGCCAGGAGCAAAGAGGCGGCTGTCCTGCTGCTGGCGGCGATCCTCATGATGTTCGGTCGGGTGCCCTTGGGGGAGTACCTGATCCCTGCGACGGGGCCGATGGCCGGCTGGCTCCTGAATGTTGTGAACACTGCCGCCCGACGGGGGATCCTCATCGGGATCAGCCTCGGTGGAATCGCCATGTCGGTGAAGATCATTTTCGGGATCGAGCGGTCGTATCTGGGGGGCCGAGATTGAAGGATTTGGCGAGTAAGCTGCTGCGCATGGATCGTCGGGTGATCTTCATCCTGATCGCGCTGGCGACGCTGATCCCGCTCCTGCGCCCGATCGGCTTTCCGATCCGGATCTCACCTGAGGTGAAGCAGGTCTACGACTACATCGAGTCACTTCCGCCAGGATCGGTATTTTTGCTGTCGTTGGACTTCGACCCGGCCTCGAAACCGGAACTCTATCCGATGGCTGTAGCGTTACTCAATCACGCCTTCAAACGGAACCTGCGGGTCGTCGGGATGACCCTCTGGGTGACGGGGACGGGAATGGCTGAAAAGGTGGTGAGCGGGATCGCCAGCGAGCATGGGAAGCGACGAGGAGTGGACTACACCTTCCTTGGGTATTCGCCCGGCGGGACCAACGTCATCATCAACATGGGTCAGGACCTGGCTGCCGCCTTTCCGACCGACCATTATGGCGAGCGGACCGCGGATCTCCCGGTCATGCAGGGGGTCACATCGCTGAGGCAGGTCAACTACGTTGTGAGCCTGGCCGCGGGTACGCCAGGCGTCGAAAGCTGGTACCTGTATGGGAAGGAAAAGTACGGCTTCGAGTTGGGTGGTGGCGTGACGGCCGTGATCGCGCCGGGCCTCTACCCCTTCCTCGATACCGGGCAGATCAACGGCTTGATCGGCGGGTTGCGCGGGGCAGCCGAGTATGAGACCTTGATCGGAATGAAGGGAAAGGCGGTGGCCGGGATGGATGCGCAATCAGCCACACATTTTATCATTATCGGCCTAATTCTGCTCTGCAATCTCTTTTACTTCTTGACGCCCCGTATGAGGATCCGATCCTTCACGGGTACCCAGGATGGGCCTGGCTCGCCGCAAGAGGCGCGGCGCTGATGACCCCATCTGTTCTGCTCGGCGCCTGGGTGGCCGCTGGTCTCACCCTCTGCATGTTCAGCTTCCTATATAAGGATAACCCCTTCTTCCGATTCGGGGAGCACCTCTATGTGGGAATCTCGATGGGGTACACCATCGTTCGGATCTACTACGACGTCATGGTCAAAAGCCTCTATACCCCGGTCACCCAGGAAGGGAAATGGTGGTTCCTGATCGCCGCCCTCCTGGGTCTTCTGGTCCTGACTCGCTTCATCCCGAAAGTGAGCTGGCTGAGCCGAATCTCGTTTGCCGTGATCGTTGGGTTCGGTTCCGGGGTTGCTATCCCCCGCATCATCTCCTCCAACATCCTTCAGCAGGTGCAGGGGACGTTGAAGCCGCTGCTCGGCAATGCCGGTCAACCTCTGTTCGGCATGGCGCAATTGAATGCGCTACTGATCCTTGTCGGCGTCGTCACGGTGCTGGTCTATTTCTTCTTCTCCATCGAGCATAAAGGGGCGATCCAGGTCTCAGCGAGGATCGGCATCTATTTCCTCATGATCAACTTCGGCGCAGGCTTCGGCTATACGGTGATGGCCAGAATGTCGCTCCTCATCGGCCGGTTCGATGATCTGATCCTCTTTGGCTCCCGCGACTACGGCTATGCCTCGTTGATTCTGCTCGGTATGATCGCGTTCGGCCTGTTCATGTGGGAGCGTAACTCGATCACCCCCTCCGGCCCCGATCAGGAAGGAGGCGCCGCCGGTCGCGATGTGCGTGATGAGTGACCCCTCACACCATATCGCCATTGCACGAGAAGAGCCCGATCATCTATCGTCTATGCTGAAGCCCGAATATGGGGGTAGAAGGAGGGCAACATGTCAGAGCACGGTGTAACCGTCACGTGGCGGCGCACTTCCACGAGTTTCGACTATGAGGTCTATAACCGCGATCACACCTGGTCGTTCGACGGTGGCATTCAGGTCCGTGGGTCCGCAGCTCCCGCCTATCACGGCGACTCCGACTGCGTCGATCCCGAAGAGGCATATGTAGCCGCCCTTTCCGGTTGTCACATGCTGACCTTTCTGGCTATTACGTCACGCAAGCGACTTGTCGTCGATGCGTACGAAGACAACGCGACGGGATTTATGGAGAAGAACGTCCACGGCAAGCTGGCCGTGACGCGGGTCGTGCTTCGACCTCGAGTCCGGTTCAGTGGCTCTGTGGTACCTTCTTACGACGAACTCGCCAAGCTCCACGAGCAGGCCCACCAAGGGTGCATTATCGCGAACTCGGTGTTAACAACCGTTACTGTCGAACCGGCCGACTGATGTATAACCGGCTACTGCGGCGTTCCGAACATCACGTGCTGGAGGTGCTATGAATAATGCCCAATCCGGAATCCTGGAATCGACCCCTCCGGTCGCCCGATATCTCATCTTCTCGCTGACCGACCAGGACGAAGTCCGTAGGAGCTTGCGGCTACTCGGTAACATAGCTGACGGTCGACAGACTGTGGTTGGGCTTGGTCAGTCGCTCGTGCGGACCCTTGGGGCAACCATACCCGGTCTCCGTACGTTTCCGAGCTATGCCGGCGCCGGGTACGAAGTGCCTTCCACGCCGTTTGCGTTGTGGTGTTGGTTGAGGGGGGATGACAGGGGTGAACTGCTGCACCGAACCAGGCGCATTCATGATGCGCTGGCGCCCGCGTTTCGCCTGGAACAGGTCATTGATGCATTCACCTATGATACGGGTCGTGATTTGACGGGGTATGAAGACGGGACTGAGAATCCGAAAGGCGAGCGTGCGTCAGAGGTCGCGTTTGTTCAGGGACACGGCGAGGAGCTGGATGGGTCGAGCTTTGTCGCGGTCCAGCAATGGGTCCATGACCTCGATCGCTTCGAGGCCAAGTCCGCCCAGGAGCAGGATTATACGATCGGTCGCCGCCGGAGCGACAACGACGAGATCGAGGATGCGCCGCCGTTTGCGCATATTAAAAGAGCGGCACAGGAAAGCTTCGATCCCGCGGCATTTGTGTTGAGGCGCTCAATGCCGTGGACGGACGGCTGCCACGCAGGCTTGGTCTTTGTCGCATTCGGCGCATCCTTCGACGCCTTCGAGGCCCTCTTGAGGCGGATGGTCGGCGCGGAAGACGGGATAGT
>JAGWRQ010000235.1 GCA_028869615.1 Candidatus Methylomirabilota bacterium
GGCACCATGGCCGGCTCGATCTGCAGGTTCTTCATCATGACCACGAGGTCGTGCTCCTCTCCGATTTGGTCTTTGACATAGTTGTAGAAGACCGCCTCTTTGGTGAATCCAAGCAGCTTGAGGATTTTCAGCGCCTCCGTCTGACCTCCCATGATCTCAGCGACGAGAATTTCAAGACCCGCCTTTTTGGCGGTGTCGATCAGCACCTCGAGCATGAGCGTCCCGAGCCCCTTCCCACGGTAGTCGGTGTCGACCACCAGCCGTATCTTGCCCACGTGGCTAGTCCAGCCGAATTTTCGGCGATGCAAGGTCGCATCAGCCACGATGGTATCGTCCACCTCCGCCACAAGCGGAAGGACCTTTTCGTAGTCAAGCTCTTCCGCCCACGCATCGATCACCTCCTGAAGGGACACATCGTCCCGCAGAAAGAGACGATCCTCGCGCGGCAGCCTACAGAAAAATTCGTGGAGCCTTTTCGCGTCCTCTTGGACCATTGGGCGAATTGTGACGTTTGTTCCGGTCTGAAGTGTGACCTGCTTTGGCAACCCGGCCAGCATGAGAGAGCCTCCTTTATTGTGTAGTAGTTAGAAAGCTCCCGGCTGCGTCATTGCGAAGAAGCGGAGCAACCGAAGCAATCTCACCGGTTTTCGCAGTGTCAAGTACGGTGGGATTGCCGCACTCCCGTTGGTCGCTCGCAATGACGAGCCAGTGAGTGGTACGATCTCGTAATAAGCTTTCATGTCCGTAGATACTGCATGAGAGCCCGCTTGATCAGCTCTGACGGGGTAATGTGACGCTTCGCCGCCTCTGCCAGGAGGCGCGAGATGACAGCGCGCGGAAGGCGCACGCTCACGCCTGCGTCCGGCTCTGTCGAACTGAGATCTGCCTGCGCCTCTTCTGCCCGCACCCTGGCGTCGAGCAAAGACAGGGCCACATCCTCGGCATCGAGCGGCCTCTCGACCTCTGCCCCGAGATCCCTCGACGGTTCAACCTCTGTCGATTTCATCCGCCGCTTCTGTGATGGCGCAGCCTTTGGCCTCATGCGGTCCCCTCCTGATAACGAAGTCCTTTCACCGGATCGAAGCGGCGAACGATCCCCTTTCTCGCCTCTTCCACAAGAAGCAACAGTATCGCACAGCCGATCAGAAGCCACCAGAACCCGGCAGGAAAGGCGTCGGTTCCGAAGATCCGGTGTCCGATCGGGCTGTAGACGATCAGGCCGAGGATGGAGAACTCGACCCCAATACCCCACACAATGAGTCGGTTGGTGAAGAGGCCTGTGGAGAGGATCGATGCCCTCGGGCTCCGGCACGCGTAGACGTTCGCCACCTGGCAGATGACGATCGCGGCGAATGCCACCGTCGTCGCCTGCATGTAGAGCGGGCTCGCCGCGCGCAGGTCGATGCCCCACCCCCATCCGCTGTACATGAGATACCAGAGCCCGGCACTCATGGCCGCAGCCGCTTCGATCGGTCCAAGAAACAGATACGATCTCGCCAGCAACGGGACATTCAAAAGGCGCTCCTCTCTGGACCTCGGCGGGCGATCCATCGTGGCCGCATCCGGCGGCTCGGCCCCGAGACCGAGAGCCGGCAGCATATCAGTGCCCAAGTCAACGGCCAGGATCTGAACCACCGTGAGCAAGAGAGGAATCCGCAAGATCACCGAGGCTAGGTACGGCACCAGCTCTGGAATAGCATGGGTCAAAATGTAGATCAGAAACTTACGGATATTCTCGTATACAGCCCGGCCTTCTTCCACCGCATTGACAATGGTGGCGAAGTTGTCATCGAGCAGGATGATGTCGGCGGCCTCCTTGGCCACATCGGTCCCGGCGATCCCCATGGCTATCCCGATGTCGGCCTTCTTCAAGGCCGGCGCGTCGTTCACTCCGTCGCCTGTGACAGCCACCACCTCTCCCATCTCCTTCAGGAGCGTCACGACCCGCATCTTCTGTGTGGGGGTCATCCTGGCGAAGAGGACCTCCGGACCGGCAAGGGCGGCTTTCAGCTCCTCGTCTCGCATCTGTTCGATCTGGCCGCCCTCAAGAACCGGCGCCTGCTCGTTTCGCACCATCCCGATGGCCCGCGCAATAGCCAGGGCGGTGCGGCTGTTGTCCCCGGTGATCATGATCGGCTTAATCCCGGCCCTTTTGCAGCGGGCTACCGCCTCCGGCACCTCCGGTCTTGGTGGATCGAACATGGCAATGAGGCCCACGAAGATCAGATCCCGCTCCGTCTCTTCCATCAACGGGAGCCTGGCGGCCTCCGGCAACTCCCGGTACGCCAGGGCCAATACGCGCAAGGCCGATTCGGCAAATACATTCAGCCGGTCCACGATCGCCTTACGATCGATCTCTCCCAGAGGGATCGCGCGCCCATCATGAAGGAGAGAGCGGCAGATCGGTAGCACCGCCTCTGGAGCGCCTTTCACGTAGGCCACCCTGCTCGCAGGCGCCGCCGCGTGAATCGTAGTCATTCGCTTCCGGTCGGCATCAAACGGAAATTCCCCAATTCGAGGCGACACGTCAGGTCTGTTCGGCAGCAACGCGGCCGCAAACTGTAGCAGGGCGATCTCCGTCGGGTCACCGACGAACGTCAATCCTGAATCATCTTGGTTATGGCGACGGCTGGCGTTATTGCACCCGACGGCGATGGCGAAGAGCGGCGCCCACTGATCCAGGAGATCGG
>JAGWRQ010000236.1 GCA_028869615.1 Candidatus Methylomirabilota bacterium
CCTGGACGATGGCACGCTCGGGGTCGATCACGCGGAAGTAGATCACGGCGTTCACTTTGACCGACACGTTGTCCTTGGTGATGACGTCCTGGGAGGGAACGTCCATGGCCACCGTCCGCAGGCTGACCTTTATCATTCGATCGATAACCGGGATCAGGAGGATCAGCCCCGGGCCGTTGCCGGCTCCGCCCACATTCACGATCGCCTTGGCGAGGCGGCCCAGACGGAAGATCACGGCCCGTTCGTACTCAGGGAGTATACGGACCGAGCTGGCAAGGATGTAAAGCGCCAGGATGAAGAGAAAGAGTATCGGGATCCAGCCGAACACAGTTGAGAGAGTCTCCACGGGATTCATGCCTGCCCTCCCTGTTGCTGTCGCGTTGACATTGCATCGGCTTCGACGGCCACTGCCTCATTATCTTTGCTGACGAATAACATGAGCCCCTTCACTGCCCGAACCCTGACCTTGTTGCCGGGCTCAGCTCCCTCCTCGCATTGAGCCGACCAGAGCTCGCCCCCCACCAAGACGCTTCCCTCCGGTTTGAGGGGCGTCCTGACTGTGCCGATCTGCCCGATGAGGCCCTCTGCGCCGGTGGTGGTCTTTTGGCGCTGGGCTCTGAGGGCCATGGTGACGACGAAGATGAAGAACCCTGCCGTCACCGCTGTCGTCCCCAGAATCGCCGGCAGCGAGATCCGCATGAACGACTCAGGGCTCTTGATCAGCATCGTGGAGCCGAGGATCATGGCCGCAATGCCACCCAGGGCAAGCATCCCGTGAGAGACCACCTTCACCTCGGCGATGAAGAGGATAACTGCCAGCAGGATCAGGAGCAGTCCGGCGTAGTTGATGGGCAGGGTCTGGAAGGCGTAAAAGGCCAGGATCAGGCAGATGCCGCCCAGGACCCCGGGCAGGATAGCGCCGGGGGTCGAGAGCTCGAAGTAGAGTCCGGCGAGACCCAGCATTAACAACATGTACGCGATGGTCGGGTCGGAGATCACCTTCAGGATCTTATCCCGGAGACCCATATCGAGCCGACTGACCTCGACCCCCTTGGTGTGCAAAACGACCTTGCCGCTGGCTGTCGTGACCTCCCGGCCATCCAGCGTCACAAGCAGGTCGTCCAGCCTGTCCGCCACAACGTCGATGATCTTGAGCTTGAGCGCCTCCTTCTCGGTCGCCGAGACGCTCTTGCGGACGGCATCCTCGGCCCACTGGACGTTCCGGCCGCGCTGCTCGGCGATGGTCCGGATATAGGCGGCCGCGTCGTTGGTGACCTTTTTGCTCATCTCCTTGTCCATCTGGCCCCCCATATTGACCGGGTGGGCGGCGCCGATATTGGTTCCCGGCGCCATGGCGGCGACGTGGGCGGCCAAGGTGATGAAGGCGCCGGCGGACGCGGCGCGTGCCCCCCTGGGCGAGACATAGACGATGATCGGACGCTCGGCGGCCAGCATCTCCTTGATGATGGAGCGCATCGAGAGATCAAGGCCGCCCGGGGTGTCCAGCTCGATGACGAGGGCCTGGGCCACCTCGCGGTCGGCCTGCTTGATCGCGCGGATGATATAGTCGGCCGCACTGGGGGTAATGATCCCTTCCATCTGGATCGCCAGTACGGGCCGGGCAGCGTGCTCCGACCGGGAGTAGGTGACGGCAGGCCACGCCAGCGCGATGCCTATCAGCGTACACCAGACGACGAGCCGTTTGATCATATGCATACTCAACTCATGGATGGCCAGGACATGTCATGCGCCGGAGCGAAGATCGTGACTCTTCGCGCGCTGCCACAGCCGCTCCATCTCCTCCAGGCCGACCTCGCCGAGGCGTCGACCATCCCGCTGCAGCGCCTCCTCCATGCACTGAAATCTGGCCGTGAATCGTGCGATGCTTTTGCGAAGCGCCTCCTCCGCGCTCAGGTTCAAGAACCTGGCGAGATTGACCAGGCTGAACAGCACGTCTCCCAACTCCTGCTCAATCGCCTCCGGCGCAGCGGATCTCATGGCCTCTTTGAGTTCGCTCAGCTCCTCTTCGATCTTTGCTGTGACTCCCGAGATGTCAGGCCAGTCGAATCCGACCCTTGCGGCCTTGTCCTGCAGCCGTTGGGCGCGGAGGAGGCCGGGCAGCTCTCTGGGAACGCCGTCCAGGGCCGACACGGGAACCGCGGACGCAGCGTTGCGTTCCTGGCGCTTCAGTGCCTCCCACTGCTCCAGGACCTCACGGGCCGTGGAGGCCGTGCCGTCGCCGAAGACATGGGGGTGGCGGCGCACCATCTTGTCGGCCGTCGCCGCCAGGACCTCCCCTATGGTAAACTCGCGCCGCTCCGCCGCGACCTGAGCGTGAAACACCACCTGAAAGAGCAGATCACCGAGTTCCTCCATAATCTGCTTTGGGTCGCCCTCGTCGATCGCCTCCACTACTTCATAGGCCTCCTCGATCAGGAACGGTTTCAGGGTCTGTCGCGTTTGCTCCTTATCCCACGGACACCCATCATCCCCCCGGAGTCGCTCCATAATTCGCACTAACGCATCGAATTGCTCTCCGCTCACCTCCGCCATCCGGCCTCCTTGAAGTTGTGCACCCGTTGTATGTTCTACAACAAGTATAATCTCCAACAGCCCTCCAGGCAAAGCGAATCTCCGACCTGTCGGCGCTGTGACAAATTACTTTGACAAGGCA
>JAGWRQ010000237.1 GCA_028869615.1 Candidatus Methylomirabilota bacterium
CAGGGCATCGACGAGCCCCCGCACGTACTCGATCTGGCCGACATCGATCTGAAAACGCTGCAGGCCGAGGGCCTGGCAGCTCTCCACCACCATCGCCACCATCTCGGCATCGGCCTCCGGCCGATCCAGCCCGATCAGCTCCACGCCAAGCTGGACAGGCTCGCGCTGCCGACCGGTCTGAAGAGCCTCATCGCGAAAGACATTCGTCACATATGAAAGACGCAACGGGAGCGGACGGTGCCGAAGCGTAGTCGCCGCGAGGCGCGCCACTTGGGGGGTCGGATCGTATCGCAGCGCGAGCAGCCGGCCAGTCTGCCGATCAACGAACTTGAAGATCTTGTCGCCGCCCTCCCGATCCGGCTCTCCCGAGAAGACCTCCAGGTATTCAAACGTCGGGGTGATGACCTCTTGAAATCCCCACCGCTCAAACACCGTAAGGATTCGGCGCTCAGCCCAGCGGCGCAGCGCGGTCTCCTCCGGCGGAAAGACCCGAACGCCTTTCGGGATAGCGGTCTTGGAGGAATATTCGAAGTCGCTCATGGGAGATCAGCTTTCAGCGCTCGGCTATCAGCTTTCAGCCTTTCGTGACTGCTGACTGCTGACCGCTGATGGCTATCCTTACGCCTTCACCAGCTTGACGAAGACGATATTGGGGAGCCGTCGGATTTCATCGATGACATGAGCGGGGACAGGATTGTCGACATTCACCACCGATACGGCTCGACCGCCAGGCCGCTCCCGCCCCAACTGCATTCCGGCAATGTTGACCCGGTGCTTCCCGAGCAGGGTGCCAATCGTCCCGATGACCCCAGGCACGTCCAGGTTGGAGAAGATCAGGAGGTACCCTTCGGGGATGGCTTCCAGACGGAATTCGTTGATCCGGACGACCCTGGGCTCTCGACGGCTGAAGAGCGTCCCCGCCACCTCACTCGTGCCACGGTCGCCCTTGATCGAGACGGTGATGAGGCTCGCATAGTCGGCCTCCTCCAGCACCTTGCTCTCAATGACCCGGATGCCGCGCCCTTTTGCCAAGGCCAAGGCGTTGACGTAGTTGACCTCATCGCCCAGAAAGGGGTCCAACGCCCCTTTAACGACGGACGCGGTGAGCGGCGCCGGGTCGTAGCCCGCGATCTCGCCGCGGTAATCGATCCGGATTTGGCGGAGCCCCCCCTCGGCAAGCTGAGAGGCCAGGCGACCCAGTTTCTCGGACAGGGTGAGGTACGGCTGAAGCACCTTGTACAGCGTCGGGTCAATCGAGGGAGCATTGACGGCGTTCCTGATGAGCCCTTTCTGGAGGTACTCGACGACCTGCTGGGCGATCTCGACGGCGACATTCTCCTGCGCTTCCTCGCTCGCCGCGCCGATGTGCGGGGTGCAGATAAAGTTGTTGAGCGTCAACAGCGGCGCGCTGGTGGTCGGCTCCTGTTCAAATACGTCCAGGGCCGCCCCGGCAACCTTACCGGCCTTCATCGCCTCGTACAAGGCCGCCTCATCGACGATCCCGCCCCTCGCACAGTTGATAATCCGAACCCCCGTCTTCATCTGCGCGATGGCGTCGCGATCGATGAGATGATACGTCTCCGGGGTGATGGGGGTGTGAATCGTGATAAAATCCGATCGCTGGAACAGGTCCGGGAGCTCCACCAGTTCCACCCCCAGCGCGCTCGCGGTCTCCTCA
Organism: Candidatus Methylomirabilota bacterium; assembly: GCA_028869615.1. GTDB lineage: Bacteria > Methylomirabilota > Methylomirabilia > Methylomirabilales > Methylomirabilaceae > Methylomirabilis. The sequence goes on from JAGWRQ010000237.1 coordinate 1,679, forward strand.
GAGACAAACGGATCAGAAACAATGACGCGCATGGCGAACCCTTTGGCGCGTCGAGCCACTTCGCCGCCGATCCGCCCCAAGCCGATGATCCCTAATGTCTTGCCTCCCACCTCGACGCTGAGGAATGCGCCCTTCTCCCACCGGCCGCCCTTCATCGAGGCAGTGGCCTGCGGGACATTCTTGGCGAGGGCCAGCAGGAGCGAGAAGGTATGCTCGGCGGTGGCCAGGGTATTACCGCTCGGGGCATTCATCACCAGCACCCCGCGAGCCGTGGCCGCGTCGACGTCGATGTTGTCCACCCCGACGCCCGCCCTCCCTACCACCTTGAGTCGGCGCGCGGCCCGCAGGATCGGTGCGGTCACCTTGGTGGCGCTTCGGACGATCAGGCCATCGTAGTTGTCGATGCACTCCTGCAGCGCCTCGGGGCTCAACTTGCGCTGCTCATCAACCTCGAACATCTCGGCTTGGCGCAGCACCTCAATGCCGCGCGGCGAGAGACCATCAGCCACAAGGATTCGCATCCGTTCCCCTTGACTCAGCTTATCCATATCGGTGTACTGGAGAAAGGCGAAGCGCTGGAGGCATCCTCAACCTGCCTGGCCCAGCACCTCCTGGACCGCCCGCACCCCCTCGCCCAGCTTGACCGGGTAGCCGAGGTCACTGAGGGTTCGTTCCAGCGCCGCCAGGCAGACGACGACGTCGGATTCATCAGCGTATCCCAGGTGAGCCAGGCGGAAGATCTTCCCCTTGAGCTGAGCCTGTCCGCCCGAGATGGTGATGCCATGGGCCGTTCGAAGCGTCTTCACGATGGCGCCGGCCTCGATACCCACCGGCGCGCTGATGGCGGTCAGTGCCGGGGTAGGCCGGTCGGCGAATAGTTCGAGTCCGAGCGCCCTGACGCCGGCGCGGGTCGCCCGCGCAAGCCGGTCATGCCGAGCGAACAGCGCGGTGAGGCCCTCCGCCCGAATGGCGGCGAGGGACTCATGAAGCGCCAT
>JAGWRQ010000238.1 GCA_028869615.1 Candidatus Methylomirabilota bacterium
GAGGCGATCTGGCCATCGGGGTATTCGCTCCGGAAGCATCTGGAGGCGCTTTTCAGGCTGGGCGCCATCGTATCTACCTCTGTGGCTTCTGCGATGCAAGAGGCCCTTGAACACGCCTTTTCTGACCTGCGTCCCTACCTGTTCCCCGATGTCGTAGAGTTTCTGAATACGGCACGCCACCGAGAGTTCGATCTGATCTTACTCTCTTTCGGCGACCCTGCCTGGCAAAGCTACAAGGTGCAGGCCTCAGGCCTCACTCCATACTTCACGCAGATCGTGTATACACCAAACGAAAAAGGGAAAGCAGGGATACTCGATACGCTCGCTTCAGCCTATGCGGAGTTCCATGTCATTGACAACAACCCGGCTGATCTTGATGCCATGAAGGCGTCTATCCCTCGGCTCCAGACGTATCTGATTTGTCGCGTAGAGCCATCCGTCCTCGAAGGGGCTGACCCGCTGGTTCGGGATCGCTTCCGCGAGGCCGCCAGGTATCTTACAATCCCTTCTCGCTTGCCGCACCGGCGATGTCAGAGCCTGAATGAGGTGCCCCTTTCATGGCCGAACTGATTGTCGCCAGGGCGCCGACGCGTATCGACTTCGCCGGCGGCACACTCGACATCCCCCCACTCCACCTCTTTCACCAACCGGCGATCACCATCAACGTCGCAATCGACCTTGTCGCTGAGGTGGCTGTGACGCGGCGGCCGGGCCGCGCGATTCGACTGGTCGCATCCGATCAAGGGCGACAGCTGATCTGGTCGTCGCGTGAAAAGATCGCCTGGACGCGCCAGCCATTTCTGGAAATGCTGGCCAGACTGATTCGATCGCTCGCGCCCGATACCGGTCTGGATGTCCGAACCGACTGTCAGGCGCCGGCCGGCGCCGGTACCGGCGGCTCTTCGTCGCTGGCGGTCGCAGCGGCGGCTGCCTTGTCGACGGTCGCGGGCCGGCCGCTTAACCGTAGAGCGCTGATCGAGCACGCGAAGGCCATCGAGACGCAGGCAATCCATGTTCCCACCGGCTATCAGGATTACTACGCCGCCGCCTATGGCGGTGCCAGCAGTATCGAATTCGGACTCACCGGCATCCGCAGGACCTCGATTGCTCGACGGGCATTTCTCATGGAGCTTCAGCAACATCTCTTGCTCCTCTATCTCGGCAAGCCTCGCTTCTCGGGCGCCAACAACTGGGACCTGTTCAAGCGCCACATGGAAGGGGATCGCAGGACGCTGGCCCTCTTCGACGCGCTCCAGGAGAATGCCGTCGCCATGCGGCATGCCTTCAAAGCGCAGGACCTGCAGGACATCGCCCAGATCCTGAACCGGGATTGGGAGACCCGGCGACGGGCGCTCCCCAACATGAGCAGCCCCGCCATCGACCGCTTGATTCATGCCCTGAAGCGGGCTGGGGCCGTCGGGGCCAGGGTCTGCGGCGCAGGCGGCGGAGGCTGCCTGGCACTCATCATCGAGCCGGAAGCCAGGGCAACGCTCACCGCGCTGGCCAAGGCCGCTGGCGCCAAAGGCCTGCCCTCCGTCATCAACATGCGAGGTTTGGTAGTTCGCCGCAGCAAGGCATAACAGCCTGAACGTCTGACCGTCGCCTTACAGATGCAAAGCAAGAAGCTCTGTTCAACTTTTCCCCTTGCATCCGCTGGAAGGTTCCATTATCGTAACATCACACAAGAAAGGAGGTGATCCAGTGGGCTTACCATTAACCATCTGGACATGTGAGGTGATTGTAACGTAGGCGTGTCCTCCTCACCGGATCGACTGCCTATGGATTTCGCCTGCGGAATCCCAGCAGTCACCGAGCCCTGAAGCCTTGGCCTTGTCCAGCCAGGCCCCGCGATGCTGTAGCGGGGAAGCGCTTCGGGGCTTTTTATTGCGAGGGTAGGAGGATTACGACGCGGACGAGAGGGGAATAGATGGGGAGCTGATGCTTCTCACGCCTCCTCTTTAGTGACCCGAAGCAGGTCCTCCATGGTGGTAACCCCCTGCTCAACCTTCAGCCAGCCATCTTCCCACAAGGTCTTCATCCCGAAAGCTATCGCCTTCTGCCGAATCGTATTGGAGTCGGCCTTCTCCAGGATCAACCGCTGAATCTCTTCGTTGATCACTAAAAACTCGTAGATGCCGCTGCGTCCATGGTAGCCGGTAAAATTACAGACGGCGCACCCTTTGCCTCGAAACACCTGCAGCGCGCCATCAACCTCGGTCTTGATCCCCATTTTTCGGACTGCAGCCGCATCCAACCGGTACGGCTCCCGGCATTCGGGGCAGATGACGCGGACCAAGCGCTGAGCCAGGACCGCTATCAGGACGCTGGACACCAGGTAGTTTTCGATGCCCATGTCCAGGAGTCGCGTGATGGCGCCGGGCGCATCGTTCGTGTGCAGCGTGCTGAATACCAGATGCCCGGTCAGCGCCGAATGGATGGCGATGTCCGCGGTCTCCGCATCGCGGATCTCCCCAACCATGATGACATCCGGATCTTGGCGGACGATAGAGCGCAAGCCACTGGCGAAGGTCAGGCCGATCTTGGACTTAACATGGATCTGGTTGACCCCTTGGAGCTGGTACTCTACCGGGTCTTCGATGGTGATGATCTTCTTGTCGGCCGAGTTGATCTCGCTCAGCGCCGTATAGAGGGTGGT
>JAGWRQ010000239.1 GCA_028869615.1 Candidatus Methylomirabilota bacterium
CTTTATACTTCGCCTCCAGATGGCGATTGTGCTCATCGCCACCGGGCAGGTTGGCGCTGAGATAGACCGGCGGCGTGAGCCCCTTTGCGACGAATCGCTCCACCACGCGGCAGATGATCGAGTTCATGATGAAGGCCCCAGCTACAAGTGAGGTCGGCCCCACCTTCGCCGTAAGGCCAGGGAAGGTGAGGGCACCATCGCCGGCCTCACCGCCATTGTCGATAACCAGGTCCGCCACCTCACAGAGGCGCTTACCGCTGGCATGGCGCGAAGCCACGGCCTGGGCGTGGCGCAGCGACGTGATGGCGATGACCGTGAGTTCTCGCTTCTTCGCCTCCAGCGCCAGTTCGACCGAGACCGGGTTGATCCCGGCGTTGGAGATGATGATGAGGACCTCTCCGGGCTGCGGCGCGTGGTAGTCGAGGAGAATTGCGGCGATGCCGCTGAGCCGCTCCAGTCGTCCGCTCTTTTTGGGGGGCGTGAGCGGGCTGAGAAACGGCTCGGTCATGGTGTTGACCGGAACCAGCCCGCCGGCGCGATGAAACGCCTCTTCGGCAACGAGTTGGGAATGGCCGCTGCCGAAGACGTGGATCACACCGTCAGCCAGGAGAGAGGAGAAGATCAGGTCGGAAGCGCTATCGATCGCCTCTGCCTGGGTTTGCTGAATCTCGCCGAGCACTCGTACTACGGCTTCGTAATAGCCTAGATTGTGCATCGTATCCTCCGCACTCTATACTTTGTCCTCATGCTCCGCAACAAATTCTCCGCACCTCCTCTCACCGTCACCGTATTCCCTGAAAGGTCCGTCCCGGGACAATTTTACCAAGGATCGCAGGATGGGTCGCCCCAGTGATGCAGGGTAGATTCCCTGGCAGGCCGTTGGCGGTCAGGTACGCTAACAGGGCGAAGGCCGAGGCTTCGATGGCGCGGCCGGGAAAGCCCGCTTCGCCGGCGGTGACGAGGCGGCACTCAGGCAGCGCCTCCTGAAGCTGTGTGAGCAGCATCGGATTGTTGGCACCGCCGCCACAGGTGATCAGTTCTGCCGACGCAGCACCCCGCGGGAGATCGCGTTGCACATGAAGGGCCACCGTCTCCGCCGTAAAGGCGGTGATGGTGGCGATCATATCCTCCTCAGCAATACCCTGGGTCGCGGCGCGGTGGAGCAGAGCGTCGATCAAGAGTGGACCAAAGGCTTCTCTACCTGTGCTCTTCGGGGGTTGACGCTTCAGGTACGGGTGCGCCATAAGGAAGCGCAGTAACCGCCGGTCAACGTTTCCAGACCTGGCGATCCGGCCATCCAGGTCAGCGCTCATCGCGCCGCCGGTCAACCGTGTCACGAGGCCATCGATCAAGACATTGCCCGGTCCCGTGTCGAACGCCAATACGCGCCGTAGCCCTCGTCCCTTTGGCAGGAAGGTGAGATTAGCGATCCCGCCCAAATTCAGGACAATCCGATCCCGTCGGAGATGTCGAAAGAGGAGCGCATGCAGGTAGGGAGTGAACGGCGCGCCCTCGCCGCCGGCGGCCAGGTCTCGAGGACGGAAGTCGGCCACAGTGGTGATGCCGGTCCGCTCGGCGATGACCGACGGCTCACCGATCTGCAACGTGGAGCGAACCGACACGCGGTGCTCAACCGTGGAGTTCGGGAGGTGGGCGATAGTCTGCCCGTGCGAACCGATCAGGGCCACATCACGTAAAGGGACGCCGGCACGCCGGGATACCAGTACCGCCGCTCTTGCGAAGAGCTCACCAAGTAGAACGTTCAAATGACAGATCTCAGCGGTGGCGCCCGATCCAGCGTCTGCCACTCGCAGAATCTGTTCTCGGAGCCCGCGAGGAAAAGGAAAGACCGCGAAATGCAGGAGTCGGAGTTTCGGCAGTCCCTTGTTTGGACCGATCTCCAGGAGGGCGGCATCGATCCCATCCGCCGACGTTCCCGACATAAGCCCGATTACGTGCACCGTGTCCCCCTTTTCGACGGCGCTAGGGCTGGCGCTGGGCTACTCTTGCCCCTAACCTGCGACAGGCAGGGATGACTCACTCGCGCCACCAGAGGCGGACGATATCGCGAGCCATGATCCATGAATCCCTCCATGGCCGAATCCGACTCTCGGCGTCCTCGATCCATGAGATGGGAACCTCTGCGATCCGGTAGCCGGATCGTTGGGCCAGCCAGAGGAGCTCCACATCGAAGGCGAATCCGGGTAGCGACTGCTGAGAGAAGAGGTCCAGCGCCACCGGTCTCTTGAACGCCTTGAGGCCGCATTGGGTATCAACGATCCTCTGAACAAGCAGTGCCTGCACGAGCAGGTTGAACGCGGATGCCATCAGGCGCCGCAGGACCCTTCTTTGAACTCGCTTATCGGGAGTGGTGCGGACGCGTGATCCGATAGCGATGTCGTACCCCCCGTCCAAACAGGCGAGGAGCTGATCGAGCTCTTCGATCGGAGCCGAGAGGTCTGCATCGCAGAAGGCGATCTCCCCTCCATGCGCGGAGAGGACCCCGAGCTTCACCGCAGCGCCTTTTCCCGTATTGAGTGGGTTCCGCAAGAGCCGAATCCAAGGATGAGCTTCTGCCAATGACTGGATCACCTGAGCGGTTCCGTCCTGGCTGCCGTCATCCACCACGATGACCTCGCAGAAATC
>JAGWRQ010000240.1 GCA_028869615.1 Candidatus Methylomirabilota bacterium
AGGCTGCTCAGATCGAGACCGTGACGCTGGAGGCCGAAGCAGCCGCCCGGCAGCAGGAACGGGACGGCCTCATCCGGGAGGTCGGGGAATATCGCGTTCAGCTCACCGCGCTGCAAGGCCGGCAGGAGATTCTGACCCGCGGTCTTGCCAGGACCATCGAGGAACTCGGCCAGGTGGGGGGCGAGTTGGGGTCGCTTGAAGCCGAGCTTGCCGAGCAACAGCTTCGCGAGACCAAGATGGAGGCTTCTGTCATACAGCTTCAGGAGCGGCTGACTTTTCTGGTCGAAGAGGAGCAAACGGCGCAGCAGCTCGTTGTTGCGCAGGACGAGGCCCGCCTGGAGCTGAGCACGAGCCGCCAGTCTATCAACGAACGACTTCGAGGACTGAAACAGTCGCTGACAGAAAAGCAACAGGCATCGAACGACGCGGCAATCCGGCTCGCCGAACTGTGCAATACCATCTCGCTCCTTGAGGAGGCGCTGAAGCAGGAAGCGCCCCACGACCTGGAGGCTATTGTCCAGCGACTGACCGGCAGCGGCCTTGAGATCGAATCAGCCAACAGTGAACTTGCGGATCTGACGATCAGGATCGCGGAACTTGGCGCGGTCAACATGGCTGCCCTGGAGGAATATCAGGAACTCGCCGAACGCCACCGCTTCCTCTCAACTCAGGCCGACGACCTCTCATCGTCTGCGCAGTCTCTCCGCACAGCCATTGCGGAGATCAACCAGACCATTCAGCAGCGCTTCAGCGAAACCCTTACGACTGTGGCCGGCCATCTGGACCGACTCTGGAGTTGCCTCATCCCGGGCGGTCAGGCGTCTCTCAGCTTGGCCGAACCCGAGGATGGCGAGGAGGAGCCTGGCGTGGAGATGACGGTTCGGATCCCCGGCAAGCGCGCTACCCTCAATCTACTGTCCGGAGGCGAGAAGGCGCTGGCCGCATTGGCGCTCCTGTTGGCGCTGTTCCATACTCGTCCCAGCCCCTTCTGCTTCATGGATGAAGTTGATGCTCCCCTCGACGATGCGAACGCCGAACGGTTCGCCTCGCTTCTGAAGGACATGGCGACAAGCGCCCAGTTCCTCCTCATCACCCACAACAAGCGGACGATGGCGGCCGCCGACCTCCTGTATGGCGTCACCATGGAGGAGCATGGCGTCTCGAAGCTCCTCTCTCTCCGTATGAGCCGCGCCGCCTGACAGGAGGGCGGACAGACAGCTTGGTATGCTCACAAACGACGCTCCACGTCAAGGCCCTTTCGGGCGGTTCGTAGCCGGCCTCGCTCGAACCCGTCAGGGGTTGGTGGGACAGATTGGACGGCTATTCGGCGCGAATGCTCCAAGTGCCGCTGATCTGGAAGTGCTCGAAGAAGCCCTGATCGCCGCCGACTTCGGTCCGACGTTGGCGCAACAACTCGTGGCGCCCCTTCACCAACGCCTCAGCCGCCACGATCTCAGTAACCTGGATCAGGTAGAGGCCGCCCTCAAACACGACATCCTCGCTATTCTGAGCAGCGTCGCTCCGCCCCCGTCATCCATAGACCGTCAGACGCGACCGCAGGTCTTCCTCTTTCTCGGAATCAACGGGTCCGGGAAGACCACCACCATCGGGAAGTTCGCACACCGCCTCACCAGTGAGGGCGGGCGCGTGGTGTTAGCCGCGGCCGACACCTTTCGGGCGGCGGCCATCGAGCAACTGGGGCTATGGGGACGGCGCGTGGGCGCCGATGTCATCTGCCACCAGGCCGGGGCTGATCCCTCTGCTGTGGTGTTCGATGCGGTGCAGGCCGCGCGCTCACGCGGCGCAAGTCACCTGCTCATCGATACCGCCGGCCGTCTGCACACCAAGCGGAACCTGATGGAGGAGTTGAAGAAGATTCAGCGAGTGGTCTCACGGCAGATGCCGGACGCGCCTCACGAGCGGATCATGGTTCTCGATGCCACCTCCGGCCTGAACGCGCTGGTCCAGGCGAGGACATTTCACGAAGCGGTCGGACTGACGAGTTTGATCTTGACCAAGCTAGACGGCACCGCCAAAGGGGGCGTCGTAGTCGCTATCGCCGAGCAGTTGAAACTCCCGATTACGTTTGTCGGTCTTGGCGAAGGGGTTGACGATCTGCAACCGTTCGTGCCGGAGACCTTCACAGACGCCCTGTTCGTAAGGTCCTAGCGCCCCATCCGATCTGTTTTCGGCTTGACACCCCTTATGACCCGGTGCTAAGGTAACTCAACGTATTTCCTCAGAAAGTTCGCTTTCCTGCAATGAGGTCGGATGTTCACACCTGACGATGTACGCTTCATGCAACGCGCCCTGGCTCTTGCGGCAAAGGGGCGCGGTCGCACAAGCCCTAACCCGATGGTCGGCGCGGTGGTGGTGCAACACGACCGAATCATTGGGGAGGGCTATCATGCGCGCGCCGGCGAGCCGCACGCGGAGGTCATGGCACTACAGTCCGCGGTCGGAGTGACGAATGGCGCCGACCTCTATGCTACGCTTGAACCCTGCTGCCATCACGGTCGAACGCCACCCTGCACAGATCGGATCATTCAGGCCGGCATTCGCCGGGTCGTCATCCCAACCCTTGACCCCAATCCGCTCGTCTCCGGCAGGGGCGTACAGATGCTGCGCGACGCCGGGATTGTTGT
>JAGWRQ010000038.1 GCA_028869615.1 Candidatus Methylomirabilota bacterium
ACATCCCCTCTTCTCACCCGCTGACCCTGGGATACCTTGTGCTGCTGCAAGTGGGCATAGAAGGTAGAGATCTTGTGGCCGTGATCGACTGAGACCACGTCGCCGAAACCGCCGAGCGGACCCGTATACGTAACGATCCCGTCGGCAGGGGCGATGACCGGCGTCCCAACGCTGTTCGAGATATCGACTCCCTCATGCATCTCTTGCCGGCCGGTAAAGGGGGAGCGCCGATGCCCAAACCCGGCCGTGAGCCACCCCTTCACCGGCCAGATCGTCGGGGTGGAGGCCAGCAGGCTCCGCTTCGCCTCGAGCGCGCCTAAGAGACCCTGAAAGCTCTTGTTACGGTCATTCATCTCACGGCTCAAGCGGTCAAGCTCGCCACCGAGGTTGTCAACCCCGATCTTTGTTGAAGAGCCGGCAGGTGGGGTCTGATGAGCAAGAGCCGCCACCATCATGGCGCTCGAACTCAAAGTATCCGCCCCGCCTACACCAACTATCGTACTCTCCACATTCTTTACCTCCAGACCGGCTGCCGTCCGCAAACGGACGTCGAACTCCCGGAGCTGGGTCATTTGATTGTCGAGACGCTCAAACTTCTGCAACAGGTTGGCCTGCTCGCTCGATATGGTTCGAAGCTGACGGAGTTCCAGCATATGACCAGTGTGGCTTACCGTCTGATAGATAAGAAACAGAAAGGCGACGAAAATGAGACCCGTAGTGACAGCAAGCGCGCGAAGGAGGGGTTTGGCGATATGAAATCTTCGAATCTGAGAACTGGCATCGGGAAGGACAAGGATCGTATAAAACTTCTTCGCCATCGAGCCGAATCCTTTCCAGTGTTATTTGGTTCACGAACTACAGTCAACCGATGAGCATGGAGGGAAAATCAAGATTTTATATCAAAAATCACAGAAGGTGTCAAGCGTTTTTCGCTACTCAAACACGGGTGCGTCAGGATTATGAGCGAAAGACATCGTCAGAACAAGAAGCAATGAAAAGACGTTAACATAGCTCGGTTGACACGGGTGTCAAGAAAAAATGAGGCCGTGAGAATGGGAGAATGTCCAGGAACTGCGACCGTACGGTACGACGACTTGACAGGCGTACTGTATCGCCGTACACTATATCATGATTATCGAGAAGTTCCGGCACAAAGGCCTCAGGCGTCTTTATGAAGATGACGACCTGAGTGGCGTGCCTGCCCATTCTGTCAGGAAGATCAAGGCGATCCTCGCCGCCCTGGAGTTTGCCGACAACCTCGCGCAAGTGGCGACCATGCCGGGCTGGAAGCTTCATCCGCTAGGGGGTGACCGGAAAGGCGAATACAGCATCACTGTAACAGGCAACTGGCGGATTACCTTTCGGCTTCAAGGCCATGCCGTCACGGATGTAAACTTTGAGGATTACCATTAGGAGGAATACGCCATGGCGATGAAGAACCCGCCCCATCCGGGCGAAATTATCCGAGAGGAGATTATCGAGGCGCTCGGTTTGACTGTCACGAGTGCGGCTGACATTCTCGGCGTGCGCCGCGCCACGCTGTCCGATGTCACTAATGGCAAGGCGTCTGTGTCCGCTGAGATGGCCCTACGCCTGGAAAAGGCATTCGGCGTCAGCATGGATCTGCTCTTAAAAATGCAGGCCGGTTACGATGCCGCCCAAGCCCGCATGCATGGCGACCAGATTAAGATCAAACGCTTCAAGCCAGCGAGCGCCCGGCTATAAGGGTTAGCCCGGAGCATACCGGCTAGACACGCTGGTCAGGCACAATCCCCGCCTTAAACAAGCAATAGCCGTCGGCATCAAGCCGTAACTTTTACGCAACTAGTCGCTTTGGGAGTTTTTCGTCGGGGGAGTCGCTCCAACTACGGTTGTCACTTCGCGGCACCGGGCGAGGTTCGCCCTTTCAGCAGAAAGGCATCGATGAACGGCTCGATCTCCCCGTCCAAGACCTTGTCGACATTGGAGGTCTCCAGCCCCGTCCGGTGATCCTTCACAAGCTGGTACGGAGCCAGAACGTACGAACGGATCTGGCTGCCCCAGGCAATCTCCTTCTTTTCGCCTTCAAGCTTGGCCATTTCCTTCTCTTGCTCACGACGATAGTGGTCGTACAGCCTGGCGCGCAGGACCTTCATGGCCATCGCCTTATTCTTGTGCTGCGACCGCTCATTCTGACAGGAAACGACGATGCCCGTCGGCAGGTGAGTGATCCGCACCGCTGAGTCGGTGACGTTCACATGCTGCCCGCCCGCCCCGCTGGAGCGATAGGTGTCAATGCGCAGGTCCTTGTCGTCAATCGCCACCTCGATAGTCTCATCGATCTCCGGGTAGACCAACACCGACGCAAAGGAGGTGTGACGGCGGTGGCTGGCATCGAACGGCGAGATGCGCACAAGACGGTGAACCCCGATCTCGGCTTTCAGACGGCCGTAAGCATAACTGCCCGCAACCGTCACCGTAGCGCTCTTGATCCCGGCCTCCTCTGCAGGGAGTAGGTCGATAATCTCGGTCTTATACCCCCCGGCCTCGGCCCATCGCAGGTACATCCGCAGCAGCATCTGGGCCCAATCCTGCGACTCGGTGCCGCCGGCTCCCGGATTGATGGAGAGGATCGCGTTGCCCGAGTCGTATTCCCCGGCCATGAACGTCGTCAACTCGATCGCGGCAATCTGACTCTCCAGGCTCCGAAGCGAACTCCCCAACTCTTTCAGCGCTTGCGGATCATCTTCCTCCCGCAGCAGCCCGAGCAAGACCGTCAGCTCTTCGAGCTCGCCCCCGATGGCCTCCAGTTGGTCAACCACATCCTTGAGCGCGCGTTGCTCCTTCATGATCTCCCGCGCCCTGGAGGTGTCGGACCAGAACTCCTGTGAATGGAGCATCTCTTCGATCGCGACCAGGCGTGACTGTTTTCCTGCAACGTCAAAGGTAGTCCCGGAGAATATGCAGCTTATCCTTCAGACCGTCGAGCGTACGCGCGAACTCCGCAATCATCGCATCCTCCTTTGTGAAGTGGCAGCAGGCACCGAAGCGATTCTCACGGCGCCCCGGACCCACGTTGTCATGAACACTGCGACCATAATAAAGATGATACAGATCCATGCAAAGAGATCACCGTAACGGGTATAAAACGTCTGCGTTCGCTCTACGCGAATCTGGTCTGTAATGACGGCCGGCATAAAGAGATCCGAGGCATGGAGGATCCGGCCGCTCGGATCTACGATAGCGGAAATGCCCGTATTGGCCGCTCGAACCAGGTAGCGGCGGTTCTCGACAGCTCGAAGGACGGCCATGGCCAGATGTTGGGCTGGGGCAGCCGACCGACCGAACCAGGCATCGTTCGTGATATTGACCAGGAACTCTGCCCCGTCTTTCACGTAACGCCGAACCTGATCCGGAAAGATCGCCTCATAGCAGATGGTGGCGCTAAAACGGCCACCCGGGGTATCAAACACGGTATAGGTCTGGCCCGCTTCGAAGTCGCCGATGCCGTACGCCAGCTTGTTGATAAAAAATAGAAGCGATTTGAGGGGGACATACTCCCCAAAAGGAACCATATGAATCTTGTCGTACCTGTTGAGGAGTTCCCGCTGAGGAGAGATCAGAAACGCGCTATTGCGATACCGCGTACCGCCGTCGGCGGCCGCGGGCGGCTCGGCATCCGGGCTGCCCACCAGGAGATAGCTGCCGGTCTCAGTGGCGACGTCCAAGACACGACCCAGCAACGCCGGTTCATACCGAAGAAAAAACGGAACGGCGGTTTCAGGCCACACAATGAGCGCAGGGGCATCCTTGGCCGCCTCCAGACTGAGGCGACGATACTGCTCGATGGTAGCCGCCTGCATCGCCGGATCCCACTTCAGCCCCTGATCGATGTTCCCCTGTACGAGGGCAACCCCAAGCGCCTGCTCGGAACCAACAGGCGCAGACGGCGGCAAAAGGAGTCTGGGGGACCAGACCAGGGTCAGGGCAACCGCGCCGGTTACGCCGATCGTCCGAAGACGGCCAGGCGCGCCTCCAACCACCTGCGTCAGGGCGGTATTCGTGAGGACTACGAGAAATGAGAGACCGTATACCCCAGCGACAGAGGCAGCCGGCAGTAGCCAACTGTTCCGGTATTGCGTATACCCCAGGAGGATCCAGGGAAATCCGGTCAGCGCATAGGTCCGCAGGTACTCCAAACCGACCCACAAGGCCGATGGCGCAAGCAGGTTCAGGGGCCACGGCACACTCGCCATCCAAGAGGCCCCCATAGCGAACACGCCAAGGTAGAGCGAGAGGTAGGCTGCCAGGACGATAAGCGCAAGCGCACTGAGAGCAAAGGGCACGCCGCCGTATGCCGTCATCGAATGCGTCACCCAGGAGACGCTGATGAGGTAAAAGAGCAGCCCTGCAAGCGTCCCCAGATAGAAGGCTCGAACCGGAGTCTGGCCGCGAATAGCCCACAGTAATGGGACAAGGGCTACGAACGCCAGCCATCCCAGGTCTGGTGCCGGAAACGCGAGGATGAGGAGCCCGCCGGAAAGCGCAGCCAGCAAGACCGCTATCATACCCACCCCGCGAGAACAGCCACATAGAGGACAGGCCCGGTGAAGAGGAGGCTATCCACTCGATCCAGCAGACCACCGTGGCCCGGGATCAGCGCGCCGGTATCCTTCACGCCGAAACTCCGTTTCAGCATCGATTCGCACAGATCCCCAACTTGGCCCATCACGCCCAGCCCCAATCCCATCACGACACTCTCAACAGTCCCGAGCCCCTCCCAGAACCAGAACTTGGCCAGCCCGGAGGCCACAACAGAACACACAAGTCCGCCCATGCTCCCTTCCACGGTCTTGCGCGGGCTCACGGAGGGACAGAGCAACTTTTTCCCCACCGTCGAGCCAACATAGAACGCCCCGGTGTCCCCAGCCCATGTGACGAAGACGAGATAAAAGATATAGGTGCGCCCCAACGCCATGGCCCGCAGGAGCGCCGGAAAGCTCAGTAACCCTGCGACATACATAAGACCGAGCAGGGTGATTGCCCCTCGCGAGACAACCTCTTTCGGGTCCGTCCCCCCCACCAGGAGGCCGATCAGCAGAAGGACGATTACCCCAGTCAAGACCGATATCAGCCAGGGCGCCGGCGCGCCGAGAAACTCCATGTAACTCAGCATCACACCGCACCCCATTCCAATGGGCGCTAACGGATGCCAGCCGCCGGCCTTTGCCATCCCGTAGAATTCATACAGGCCAACCAGAATCGCGAAAGTCACAAGCAAGAAGAAGTGAAAAGCGGTTCCGAACTGAACCAGCAGGAGAAAAGCTGGAAGGAGGACGGCAGCGCTGAGGATCCTTTTCAGATGCATAGAACGCAGCGATCAGCTTTCAGCTATCAGCTGATAGCTGACCGCTGACAGCTCCTAAAACTCCATGATTTCCTTTTCCTTCTTAGCCAGCAACCCATCAATTTCATGGATTAACCGATTTGTCAGCTCCTGGATCACATCGACACCATGCTTGGCCTCATCCTCTGAGGCTTCCTTCTCTCGCTCTTCTCGTTTCAGCGCTTCGTTGGCTTCACGACGAGCGTTACGGACCGCTACCCGACCCTCCTCAGCGATCTTGCGGACCACTTTGACCAGTTCCTTGCGGCGTTCCTCGGTCAGGGGTGGGATCGCAATCCTGATGATCTTACCATCATTGGTCGGCGTAATCCCCAGGTCCGACTTGCAGAACGCCCGCTCGATGGCGGCCAACAGAGACGGATCCCACGGCTGCACGGTGATCAGCCTCGTCTCAGGCACCGCCAGGGTCGCCACCTGATTGAGAGGAACGACTGAACCGTAGGCCTCGACCATGAGTCCGTCCAGCAACGTGAGCGAAGCCCGCCCCGTTCGAACGCCGTTAAAGCCCTTCAGCGTGGCCTCGATCGCCTTCCGCATCTCCTTCTCGGTCTTGGCCTGGATCTCCTTCAGCACTTCTCACTCCCACGAACGATCGTCCCGACCTTTTCGCCGAAGACCAACTGGCGGAGGATCCCCGGCTGGCGAAGATTGAACACGACAATCGGAAAGAGATTATCCATGCACAGTGAGATCGCCGTCGAGTCCATCACCTGTAACCGTCGGTTGAGCACCTCGATATAGGAGAGTTCATCGAACTTCTTGGCGTTGGGGTCAAGCAGGGGATCCGCCGTATAGACCCCGTCTACCCTCGTGGCCTTAAAAACCACCTCGGCCCCCACCTCCATCGCCCGCAGCGCCGCCGCGGTATCGGTGCTGAAATACGGATTACCGGTCCCGCCGACGAAGATCACGATTCGGCCCTTTTCCAGATGCCGGACGGCCCGGCGGCGGATAAAGGGCTCCGCCAACTGCCGCATCTCGATGGCGGTCTGCACCCGAGTCGCGATCCCCTTCCGCTCCAGCACATCTTGCAGGGCGAGGCCGTTAATGACCGTGGCCAGCATCCCGATGTAGTCACCGGAAGAACGATCCATCCCTTCGGCGCTGGCGGCAATCCCTCGAAAGATGTTGCCTCCGCCCACCACAACCGCAACCTGCACCCCAAGTTCGTGGATTTCTCGAATTTCATCGGCCAGGAAGCTCAACACCAGAGGGCTGATCCCGAACCGTTCATCGCCGGCGAGCGCCTCGCCGCTGACCTTCAGCATGATCCGCTTATACTTCAACGTCCCCATGGTGTCGCCTTCGCGAGAGCCCCCGGAGGCCACGTGCGATCCGGTTACGCTTCGCGCTCCACCTGCTCGCCCAATTGATACCTGCAAAAGCGCCGGATGACAACGTTCTCTCCGACCTTGGCGATGACTTCCTTGATCCGATCCTCGACCTTGACTTCAGGGGCCTTAATGAACGGCTGGTCCTGAAGGCAGACCTCGCTGAAGAACTTTGCCAGCCGCCCCTGGACGATCTGCTCGATGACCTTTTCGGGTTTGCCGGATGATTTTACCTGGGCTAAGAGGATCCCTCGCTCCTTCTCAAGGATATCAGCCGGTACCTCTTCCCGGCGGACATACTGTGGGTTCGCCGCCGCCACCTGCATTGCCAGGTCCTTGGCAAGCGATCCGAACTCTTCGGTCCTGGCGACAAAATCGGTTTCACAATTCAGTTCCAACAGGACGCCGATCTTCCCACCGCCGTGAATGTACGAAACGACTAGGCCGTCAGAGGCCGTTCGCCCCATCTTCTTCGAGGCCGAGGCCAACCCCTTTTCGCGGAGGAGCGTCGTGGCTCGCTCCAGATCCCCTGCCGCTTCGGCCAATGCGGTCTTGCACTCCATGAACCCTACCCCTGTCTTTTCGCGTAACTCTCGCACCAATGTCGCCGGAATTGTCGCTGACATCCTCACCCTCTTTCCTTAAGTCGTCGTGTCTCAGATCTGTTGGAAGGCCTCCAGTGGCGCTTCAGTCGGGCTCGTTTCTTCTGATGAAGGGGCTGGCTCGACCGGGGCAACCGCCAATTGTTCGGCAGCCAACTCCTCGGCCGCCTTCAGCCGCGCGGCTCGGCTCTCCTGGATGACATCAGCCAGACGGGTCGCCATCAGTCGAATGGCTCGAATCGCGTCGTCATTACCGGGGATCGGGTAATCGACCTCGTCGGGATCGCAGTTTGTGTCCACGACGGCTACAACCGGAATCCCGAGACGCCTAGCCTCGCACACGGCGATCCGCTCCTTCTTGGTATCGATCACAAAGATCGCGCCGGGCAGTCGTTCCATCCCCTTAATCCCGCCCAAAGCATATTCGAGCTTCTGTTGTTCCCGTTGCAGCTTCGCAACCTCCTTCTTCGTCAGACGCTCGTACTCGCCCTTGGCCTCCATTTCTTCAATATGGCGCAAGCGGCTCACGCTCTTCCTGACCGTCTGGAAGTTGGTGAGGGTCCCGCCCAACCAACGATGGTTCACAAAGAATTGTTCGCAGCGATTGGCCTCTTGCTCGATCACATCAGCGGCCTGTTTCTTTGTTCCGACAAATACAACCGGCAGACCTTCGGCTGCCACATCTCTCACAAACGCAATAGCTTCGTGAAATTTCTTCAGGGTCTTTTGCAGATCGATGATGTAGATGCCGTTCTGTTCTCCAAAGAGATACTTCTTCATCTTCGGGTTCCAGCGTTTGGTCTGATGCCCGAAGTGAACCCCCGCTTCCAACAGCTCTTTGATCGTGACCGTTACCACACCGCTCCTCCGTTCGGCTGACCTTTTCGCGCAGCCCTCTGGGTTGTGTCCTCCGCCCTCGTCACCTCCCTGCAAGGCCCCTGCACAACAGGTGGGGGCACCCTTGCAGGAATCAGAAGGCGTGTGAAGTTGATACGAGTTCTTTTATCCGTCAACGCCCTGCATTTATACCACGTCAAAATAGATCGGAACAAGAAAAAACATAGAGATACCGGCATGGCGGTCGCGCTGCTTGACCAGGGATGGACTCCAACGTTAGCTCCGGTACCCGGCGTTGATCCTGACATACGCGTCACTCAGATCGGTGGTCAGGACGACCGCTCCTTCTATGCCTCCGTGCAAATGAATGGTCAGGTCAAACTCGGGTCGGCGCATTCGTGCGGCCGCCTGTCGCTCTGCCGCCGCCCCCAGGCCGATCCCCTGCCGAACCACAGGAATCCTGTCCACGGCGATCTCTACTTGAGCAGGATCGAATCGGATCCCAGAGGCGCCGATAGCCGACATGACCCGCCCCCAATTACAATCCTCCCCGAAGAAGGCCGTCTTGACGAGCGCGGAGTTGGCGATCGCCTTCGCCGCAACCCTGGCATCGCGCGCCGTCCGCGATCCTCTCACCTCTACCCGAATAAGTTTAGTCGCCCCCTCTCCATCCTTTACAATCATTCTGGCCAAGCGGGAGAGAACCCGAAAGAGCGCCTCTTCAAACAGGTCCAACTGTGCAGTGCCGGCCTTCAGGGGCGGCGCATCGCTCATGCCGTTCGCAAACAGTAAGACGGTATCGTTCGTGCTCATGCACCCATCCACCGTAATGGCGTTGAAGGAATCCTCGACGGTCCGTCGCAAGACCCGGCGCAGAAGAGGGGCAGAGACCTTGGCGTCGGTGCCGACGAAACAGAGCATCGTCGCCAGATTCGGCGCGATCATCCCGGATCCCTTTGCCATGCCACCGATCACGACGGGTTTGCCGTCCAGCTCAACGCTGACCGCCGCCTCCTTTGGCCGGCTATCGGTGGTCATAATCGCCCTGGCCGCCGCCTCGCCGCCTTTGGCCGAGAGACGCCCGACCCCTTCTCGAATCCCCGAAAGAACCTTGGAGATAGGAAGCCGTTGGCCGATTACCCCGGTGGAGGCCACAAAGACTTCGCCTGCAGGACGGTCGAGGAGCCGGGCGAGTTGATCGCGCATCCGTGCTGCATCCCGTTCGCCGTGACGTCCGGTGCAGGCGTTGGCATTGCCGCTATTTGCCACGATCGCGGAGAATCGGCCGCCCTTCAGTTGTCGCTCGCACAGAAGCACCGGCGCGGCCTTGGACCGATTCCTTGTTGTGACGCCGGCCACGGTAGCTTGCCGATCCGACACGATAAGCGCGAGGTCGAGCGCGGTCTTCTTGACGCCGCAGCAGATTCCGGCGGCCCTGATCCCTTTGGCCGCCGTAATCCCCCCTGGGATGTCCCGTATCGTTGGCTGTTTCACAGACGGAAGGCCTCGGCCTGGCTTAGGGAAAGAGCGGGGGGAGTTGCAACCCCGTCCGTTCGTCGAGACCCGTCATCACATTCATGGCCTGGATCGCCTGTCCCGAGGCGCCCTTGACGAGATTGTCGATGGCCGTCACGACCACGACGCGCCGCGTCCTGGCATCGACGGTGATGCCGATGTCGCAGAAATTGGAACCGCGCACCTGCTTGGTCTCAGGCAACCGGCCCTCAGGAAGGATCCTCACGAACGGCTCGTTCTGATACCAATCCTGGTAGAGCGCGCGCAGATCCTCTACATGTTGTGAGGTCACGAGCGTCGCAGTCATGGTGGCCAGAATACCTCGGACGGTTCCCACCAGGTGCGGCGTAAACGTGACCAGCACCTCCCGACCGAGGCAGCGGCTGAGTTCCTGCTCAATCTCCGGCGCATGCCGGTGGCACGCGACCTTGTACGCCCTACAATTGCCGTGAAGCTCGGCAAAGTGCAGCGGAAGGTCCGGCTTCCGCCCGGCCCCTGAAGCGCCGGAGATCGCGTCGATGACCAGGGAGTCCGGGTCGATGACCTCCCGTTTGACCAGGGGGAGCAGCCCAAGCAGGACAGCCGTAGGGTAGCAGCCGGGCACCGCCGCCAGTCGCGCAGTGGTAAGCTGCTGGCGATAGAGCTCCGGAAGGGCATAGACCGCTTCTTTCAGAAACTCCGGCGCCGCGTGATCCACGCCGTACCACTGGCGATAAACAGCGGGGTCGCGGAAACGAAAGTCAGCGCTCAGATCGATGACCTTTCTGCCCGAGGGAAGCAGTTCGACTGCTGCGGTCATCGCAGTTTTGTGGGGGACCGCCAGGAAGATCACGTCAGCGCGCTTCGCCACCTCACGCGCGTCGAACTTGTTGCACGCCAGCTTGAGTATGCCGAAGAGGCTGGGAAATACCTCATCGATTGGTAAGTCCGCATAACTCTCCGACGTCAGCGCGGTGATCTCCACAGCCGGATGACTGATGAGGAGACGGAGAAGCTCCACGCCGGTATAGCCGCTGGCTCCGACTACCGCCACTCGGATCTTACGCCCTGTATCGTCCATCCGCTGTTTCATAACAACAGCCATCGGCTAAAAGCTGATAGCTTATCCCCAGAGCAGTCATTGCGAGCAACCAACGAGAGCGTGGCAATCTCACCGTATTTCCACTGAGAGATTGCTTCAGTCGCTCCGCTCCTTCGCAATGACACGCAAGACTTTCGGCATTAATGATAAGTTCTATCTCTACCTTACGGCTCTGAGCTGATCGCTCAAAACATAAGCGGCCAGCCATCAGCACAAGCTACCTGCTGAAAGCTGACCGCTGATCGCTTCTAACAATTAGCGCTTTGAGAATTGGAACCGCGCGCGGGCTCCCTTCTGGCCATATTTCTTCCGCTCCTTCACTCGAGGGTCCCGCGTGAGGAGCCCCGCCTTCCGAAGCGTCGACCGCAAGGAGGCGTCTACGGCCAAGAGAGCACGGGCGATGCCAAGTCGAACGGCGCCGGCCTGACCGGTCAATCCCCCGCCGGCCACATTGACGCGCAGGTCGAACTTCCCTTCTACCCCTACCGCCTTGAGAGGCTGAACGGCGAGGGTTTGATGGGTCGGACGGCTGAAGTACTCTTGCAGAGGCCGCCGGTTGACCACCATCTTTCCATCACCAGGCGCCAACCACACCCTGGCTACAGACGATTTTCGCCGGCCCGTCCCATACAACAACGCTTCTTCCGCTGGCATGGCTGAAATTTATCCCTCCTTAACGGTCGTTTTGACGAACGGTATCGGCTGCTGCGACGCGTGCGGGTGAGTGGGGCCGGCGTACACCTTGAGTTTGCGAAACAGCGCATCGCCCAACTTCGTTTTCGGCAACATCCCGCGGACGGCAGCCTCCAGCACCCGTGTTGGGTGACTCTTAAACATCTGCTCAGCCGTGGTGGTCTTCAGCCCGCCCGGATAGCCAGAATGGCGGTGGTAGAGCTTATCTTTCAGCTTGTTGCCCGTTAACATCACTCGCTCGGCATTCACAATCACCACGAAGTCCCCGGTGTCCAGGTGCGGACTGAAGATAGGCTTGTGCTTCCCTCGCAGGAGTACCGCGACCTCCGAGGCGAGCCTCCCAAGCACCTGTCCCGACGCGTCAATCAGGTGCCACCGCCTGTCGATTTCGTTTACGGCGCGATGAATCGTCCTACTCATAGAGTGACCTTCCCCCTCTCATACCTGCTGCCTCGAAACCATAAGAAAATAGAGATAGTAGCAACATTTGTCAAGGAAAAAATCACCGGACGTGAACGTCAACCTGGTTTTTCATGGCATTTCATGGCCCGATAGGCTACTATGGTTTCGGAATGTTGGATCTCAAGCCGCGGGGATAGGAGGAGTAGATGTTCGGCCTAGGTATGCCGGAACTGCTGGTTATCTTACTGATTGCCCTCGTCGTGTTTGGCGCTGCCAGACTGCCGCAGATCGGCAGCTCCCTCGGCTCCGCCATTCGCGAATTCAAGAAGTCCGTCGAATCACCCGGAAGGGAAGTGCCGCCCGCGCCTCCCGAGGAGATCGTCTGTGGTCAGTGTCGCCGACCGCTTCAGAAGGATTGGATAACCTGTCCCCATTGCGGGACGAAGCGTGAGGCGTAAGGACGACCGGCCGGTCGTCCTTACCTATATGTTGCGCTCGTAGATGATCCGTAGGCCGGTCAGCGTAAGCAGTGGGTCCACGTGCTTCACGGTCGGTGACTCGGCGAGAATCAGGCGAACAAGACCTCCGGTACCGATGACGATGGGATCCCCTCCCATCTCTTCACGCATTCGCGTTACGATCCCTTCAACCAGCCCGAGATAGCCATAGAATAGGCCGGATTGCATGCTGGCCACCGTCGTTTTCCCCACCACCGATGTCGGCTTGGCGATATCGATCCGGGGCAGCTTTGCGGTCCGCTCAAAAAGGGCCTCGGCGGCGATCGCGATGCCGGGCGCGATGACGCCCCCCATATACTCCCCTTTGGCCGAGATCGCATCAAAGGTGGTCGCGGTGCCAAAATCCACCACAATCGCCGGACCGCCGTAGGTCTCGAAGGCCGCCACCGCATTGACGATCCGGTCGGCGCCCACCTCACGCGGACTGTCGTACAGGATCGGCATGCCGGTCTTGATCCCCGGGCCGACCACCAGGGGCGCGATCCGGAAATAGCGAAGGGCCATCTCTTCGAGGGATGACTGAAGCGGCGGGACCACCGAAGCGATAATGAGCGCGGAGATCTGACCCGGCTCCAGCCCGGCGAGGCGCAACAGATTGCCGATCACCATCCCGTACTCGTCGCCGGTCCCTTCGCGCCGGGTGCTGAGCCGCCAATGCACCCGAAGCTCCTTATCCTCGAATATGCCGACCGCCGTATTGGTATTTCCCACGTCTAACGCGAGCAGCATGCGCCTCTACCCCGTAAGCGTGACATCACCGGCAACCAGGTGATGCAATGTGCCCGTCGCGTCGCGGATCACCAGCCGCCCAAGGTCGTCCAGCTCGACCGCGAAACCGGACACCTCTTGATCGCCGGATCGGGCCGTGACCATCCGACCTACGGTCAGGCAGCGGCGCCGGACAGCCTCAAGAATCGGCAGAGGTCCATCGCGCAAGAGCCGATCGTACCACTCATCGAGGCTCGCACAGAACGACCGTACCATCGCGGTACGATTCACGGGATGGCCGGCCTGAACTCGGAGCGAAGTGGCAATCGGACGCAGTTCCCCTTCGAAGTCCGCCTCGGCCTGATTCACGTTAATGCCGATCCCAAGGACGACATAAAGAAGGCGCGAGCCCTCTACAGCCATCTCGCCAAGGATGCCGCCCACCTTTCGGCCATGCAGGATCAGGTCGTTGGGCCACTTGAGCGCTGTCGTGAGCCCGGTGGTCCGTTCTATCGCCTCGGCCCCAGCCACCGCGCCCATGAGGGTAAGTACCGGGGCGCTCTGCGGCGGGATGGCCGGTTTCAGGATGACGGAGAGATACAGCCCCAGCCCCATCGGTGATTCCCATCGACGACCCATCCGACCGCGCCCCCGCCGCTGCCGCTCCGCGATGATGATCGTCCCCTCCGCCTCGCCACGGCCGGCCAGCGCCGCCGCTTCGTCGTTCGTCGACTCGACCTCCTGCAACAAGTGGATGGTCGTCCCGATCCGCCGCGTGATCAAGCCGACCCTGATCTCCGCCTCTCTGAATGGCGCCAAAACCTCGTGAGGGTCC
>JAGWRQ010000241.1 GCA_028869615.1 Candidatus Methylomirabilota bacterium
GCCAGTGAAGGCAATGAAGATCGGGATGCCGCCCAACAAGGGCGTCGGGTCTGTATGGATCTTCCGATTGGACGGGTAGTCGAGGATCTTCAGTCGAAGCGCGACCATCCTGGCAAACGGCAGGAGCAGGTAGCTGACGCAGAAAGAAAACGACAAAATGTAGAACCAACGGCGTCCATAGTGGCTGAACCACGTGTACCGCACCGATGGCAGCAGCAGGAGAGCCATGAGACCGGCGGATGCAAACCACCAGAAGCCGAGCTTGACGTTCTTGGAGGGGGGGGTCGTCATGCTATCTCTTCGACGCGATGCGTTGTCTGCTACGATCGCCTGCCTGCCCAGAAAAGATCGCGCGAACTGCCCTGATGACCCGAACGATGTCGTTCCCAAGCGTGGGGTAGATCGGTAATGAGAGAGCCGTTTGCCAGACCTCCTCCGTGCCCTGGAAGCCTGTCAAGTTGAGATACCGGTGGAGTGGACGGAAGACCGGTCGTCGCGCCGTTACCCCTGCCTGCGCCAGCCGCGTCAGCATGATTTTCAGCCCGCCCGTGACCCGTACGACATATCGGTAAAAAATATGGTCTCGATCCGCCGGGACGAAGGGTGTGATCAGGGGCAGGTCTTGAAGCCGTCTGTGATAGTGTGCCGCGAGCGCTCGCCGCTTGGCCAGGAAGTCGGGAAGCTTCTGAAGCTGACTCAAGCCGAGGGCGGCCTGAAAATCCGTCAGTTTGTAGTTGAATCGGGTCCGCAAGGTCCGGCGCTCGTCGTAGTCACGGAGGTCGCGAGCGCGGTGAAGGAGGTCGGCATCGCGGGACAGCAACATCCCACCCTCGCCGGTTGTGATGACCTTGGTGGCGTAAAATGAGCAGATGCCGAGCGTGCCGATTCCGCCCACCGGTCTGCCCTGGTAGGTGGCGCCCAGAGCCTGAGCGCAGTCCTCGATGATCGGAACTCCCAGGCTCAACAGCGCGGCCAGGTCGGCTGGAAGACCGAACAGGTGCGGGGCGAGGATCGCCTTGGTGCGACGCGTGAGGGTCCGCTTGACATGGATCGGGTCCAGATTGTACGTGTGGGGATCGCAATCCACGAGCAGGGGCGTGGCGCCCGCGTGTTGGATCGCGTGGAGCGGCCCGGCGCATACGTAGCTCGGCAGGATCACGTCATCCCCAGGACCGATCCCGAGCGCCACCAGCGCCAGATGAAGCGCGGCGGTGCCGGAGCTGGTTGCCACAGCACCCGCGGCGCCTGTCAGGCCGGCCAATCGGGCCTCGAATTCCGCCACATAGGGGCCTTGCGCCAGTTGAGAAGAGGTGAGAGCGGTCGAGACGGCGCGTCGATCCTCGGGCCCCAAGGTCGGTCGAGAATGAGGAATGACGGATACCGCGCTCACACGAAGTTCTCTGCCACGTTAATGAAAAGGCGGAGGGGGACGAACCCCTCGGCGCTTTTCACCCGTCCCTGGATGCCCCGAAAGTGGGCGGAGGCCTTAACGATCTCTAGAATCGAAAGACCCTCGATATTGGTCTTCATCACCTGGGAGGCGTGAGCCTTCAGGCTGACAAGCTTTTCCTCGAGATAGCGATCGATGTTGATGAAGACGGACGGTGAGAAATTCTGGGTCGTGGGTCCCTCGTAAAACAAAACGTTTCGACTGTACCGGCTGGCGGAGACGGTGCAACTCGCAAGGTGGCGGTGATCCTGGTGGGTGTCGTCATGGTAGTGGACAAAGACGAGGTCGGCGCGCACCTTTTTCACCACCCCTTCAATTTCTTGAATCAGTGCTTGGCTGAGCGGAAGCTCCGTGTCCCGGTAGGCTCCCCAAAAGACCTCTTTGGCGTGGAGGCGCTTGGCCGCCTGTTTCTGTTCCCGCCGCCGCATAGCCGGACTCCCGCCGCTGCTTCCATCCGTCAGCACGAGGAGGTAGATGCTGTGGCCCACCGTGGCATACTTGATCAAACTCCCTCCGCAGCCGAACTCGATGTCGTCGGGATGGGCTCCGATCGCCAGGATGTTCACGCCTCCTCCTTTCCAGGTGATGGTCCAGTAAGTCTCGTCCCCTTTCTACTGCCGCGTAGTATCTCCAGACTTGCCGGCCCGCAATTGAATAGTAGGTCGACAACGGACAGGTTCGGTTCAAATCGCCCGTATAGCTGGGGGTAAATCGGCGACTCGAATGCCTGCTGGACCACCTGAATTCCCTCCTGCCGGAACCGATCGAGCCGCATATAGTTCAACCCGCCTGCTCCCGCCAGATACGTATCCGCGTCGGTCCAGCGACAGATCTCGATGAGTCGCTCCGTCGGTTCCTCGCTGAACTGCCCCTCTGAGCTTCGTGCCACCTTGACCGTGATCCCTATGGCGGCGGTCAGGTATTGGATGAGAACGATGCACATCTCGCAGAGTGACGCCCACCGCTTGGCGTAGACCTCCCGCAGGAACGGCAGGTGATCGGCGAAATAAGGGGCCTTGCCATAGTGTACCATGAGCGCCTGCAGATGCTTTCTCGCCCAATCCGCACGATTGTCGATCTGCACATCGAGAATCGATTGGGGGAAGCGATGGCGCACCGGGACGGTCAGGTACTGCCAGCCGCTCGCCGTTTTGATGCGGTTCCGATTCTGCCACTCGTTTTTCTT
>JAGWRQ010000242.1 GCA_028869615.1 Candidatus Methylomirabilota bacterium
CCTGACTGCAACGGTCTGGCCCGCCCCGATCCGAAGCGCCTCCAGGAGTTTTGGGACGTCAAGGAGCGTGACCAGCCCCTCTCCCCGTCTCAGGAGCCCTACACCGAACTCCCCGAACTCCTTCCGTCCCGCTTCTCCGAAGGGGACAACTTCATCGAATGACTCCAGCCCGAGAATGCCCTCGATCGCCAGAGCCGCCTGCACGCCTCCCTCGCTGATGACGAGGGCGGTGCTCCCGCGACCGACCTTCTGATATCCGGGGAGTCCGAGAATAGCCCGAACGTCCAGGATAGGGATGATCGATCCCCTGAGATTGGCCACCCCCACCACGTGGGCCGGAGCCTTCGGCACGACGGTGTAATCCTCGAAGACAACCACTTCTCTGGCCCACCGCACCTCAACGGCGAACGACTCCCCGGCAAGCTGGAAGAGGCATGCCCGGACCGCCTGGGTCTGCTCGAGAACCGACGCGCTCATCGTTGCATCGCCCCTTGCCCGCTACCGGGCAAACCGCCGGACTGCCGTCAGGAGTTGTTCGGGTGTAAAGGGCTTCGGCAGATACTCATCGGCCCCCTGCCGTTTCCCCCAGGCTTGGTCGCTCTCCTGATTCTTGGAACTGACCACCACAACGGGCGTCTGTTTCGTTCGCTCATCCTTCTTGAGGCTTCGCAGGATCTCATACCCGTTGCGCTTCGGAAGGATGATATCAAGGAGCAATACGTCCGGTCGCTCCGCCGCCATCTTCTCTTCGAGCTGCTCGCCGTCCGCGCACGAGATCACCTCGTGGCCCGCCGACTTCAGGATCGACTCCATCATCTGCAGGTCCGAATAGGCATCATCTACAACCATCACCTTGCCCATGTTCGATTCACGCCTCCTCTGTGAGACCGAATGCACCGCTCCGTGGCCGGAGGGACATTCATCGTTCGGAAGAGTCGCGCGCCCTGTCCCGCCCCGCCTGCGTCGGTCGGACCGTGACCGGGTCTGCGCAACGTCGAACCCCCAATAACCGCGCACGTATTAACGGCGGGGCGCTCGCATGCGCTCCATCGACACGCGAAGGCTCTCGCGCATGCGCTCAAAGGCTGCCGCCAAGTGGCCGATTTCATCATCCGAGGCGATCTGAACGGGCACGTCCAGTTTGCCCACGCTGATCTGATCGGCCGCCTCCGTGAGCGCCGAGAGAGGCTTGCTCACATACCGAACCTGCACTATCCCGACGACCCCCATCAGGAGCCCGAGCATGACGACCCCGCCAAGCGTCAGATAGAATGCATTGGAGCGGGCCGCAGCAAGGTCCTTGCCTACAGGCAAGGAGATCACAAGGCCGCCCATCACGTCACCCAGCTTGAAATCACGCTTGGGGCTGTTCTCCATGTGGTTGTGGCAATCCACGCATGCCGGCGCTGACGCGACATCGGCGGTCACCAGTTTAAAGCGGGCCTTGTCCCCTTGTCCGTCCACTGTCTCTTGGATGGACTTCGGGTTTTTGGCGACGGACTCCAGGGCCTCCCGTTCAAATTTGTCGCGGGGACCCTTCTTGGGGTTGACGTTCCAGAGGCTCAGCAGATCTGCCGTATGGTATCCTTTGGCGCTCGCCTGCTCCGAGGTAGCGTGGACGAACGACGCCGGCAGTGGAACGCCCCCTTTGATTCCACGGAACTTGTCCAGAGAGGTCGGGGTGATCTGAAAGCCCTCCTCCGGCAGCTTCCCAATCACCATGCTGGAGTAGACGGACCGCTCTGCCGCGATTTGCGCGGCGATGGCCTGCCCGGTGCGTCGGGCTTGACCAACGACCAGGCTCCGTTGAAACTCGTAAATGAATGCGCCGAGGGTGACCGAGGCCACGATCGTAATGGCGGCCAGTGGAGTCACGATCTTCATCGTCAGTCGCCAGTTCTTGAATCTCCAACCCGAAGTGCCTGCTCCAGTTGCCATGATCCGTTCCTTTTCCTTTCGTTAGCGGTTGCCGTCACGTCCCATTTGTTACGTCGGTCAATGTTTCGTCATGGCATCTCGCGCGGCCTGCTGGAAACGCGCGCGTTTGGCCTGATCCTGAACCGCCTGGCTGACACGATCTATCAACTCCTCGATGCGCCGGCGCGGGAACGTCTCACGAGCCTCGCCTAGCGCGCTGATTTCGTCATCGACGACAAAGGCGGCCGCCGGCCCCAGCACTTTCGCCAGTTCGGCAGTGAGCCCGTCGAGCTGGACACTACTGCTTGTATTCGCCGTACTCGCCGACGAGGGCGGGGAAGCGCCATCTGCCCCCTCCAGGAGACCCGCTGCCTTCAGCACATTCACGCTGCGCGTCGCTGTCCCCTCTTCGAGGTTGAGATCCTGGGCGATCTCGCGGAGCGAGCGCACGCCATTGAACCGTCGCAGCATCTGCCACAACTCAGCATTGAGCTTGAAGACGCCGACCGCAACTCGCTCCAAGACACCCGCGGCGAGGAGCGCGTCCGCAAGGCGCGTCGCTGTCCCCTCTTCGAGGTTGAGATTCTGGGCGATCTCGCGGAGCGAGCGCACGCCATTGACACGCAACAATATCTGCCGCACGTCACGCTTTAAATCGAACACCGCCTGAGAAAGATTCGTTACATCTGCCATCTCTCTCGCTGCCCTC
>JAGWRQ010000243.1 GCA_028869615.1 Candidatus Methylomirabilota bacterium
CAGGAACTGCTATCCTACACGCCATGGTGATCGCATATTCTTTTGTCTGGTTGCGGCTCAATCCCATTGGCGAGTCCGGAACCACATTGTAAGGTCAGCCTCGCTTGCCGGCCACTCTATCACTAGAAGGTTTAGCCGCGATCTTGAGCATCCCCCTGGGGCTTGCGGTCGGTAGTTTCTTGAATGTCTGCATCTGGCGCATTCCGCGCGACGAAAGCCTCGCCTTTCCCGGTTCGCATTGCCCTCAGTGCAACGGACCGATAAGCTGGTACGATAATATCCCGCTTGTCAGCTTTGTGTGGCTCACGGGCCGATGCCGTCGGTGCAGGGCGCCAATCCACTGGCGGTATCCGCTGGTAGAGGGGCTGACCGCCGGCTTGTACCTCATGACGGTCTTACACTTCGGCATCACCATCCGAACCGCGTTCCTCCTCCTGTTCCTCTCGGTGCTGGTGGCGATCACATTCATTGATCTGGACCATCAAATCATTCCCCACATCCTCAGTCTGCCCATCATACCAATCGGCCTCGTTGGAAGCCTTCTGACTTACGACCCGCCGCCGCGTGACGCCGTCACGGGGGCGCTGATCGGCGCCGGACTGGTGTACCTGGTTGCGGTATATGCGGAAGTCGCCTTCCAACGGGAGAGCATGGGCGGGGGGGATGTCAATCTGCTCGCCATGATTGGGGCCTTCCTGGGGTGGCGGCTCATGCTTTTTGCTTTCTTCTCCGCGGTCGCCTCCGGCGCTGTTTTGTCGCTGGGACTGATTGCCGCCCGCGTGCTGTCGCGGAAAGACCGGATCCCGTTCGGGCCGTTCTTGGCGCTCGGCGCGATCGTTGCCCTGTTTGTCGGTGATGCGGCGATCGACTGGTACATGAGCCTCGTCAGGTGATGTCGGCGACACATGTTGACACCGTGCCGTGACTCGTGTAGAAATTTCACCTGGGAGCACACAATGACGCACGGCGGCAACTCCACCTTTGCGAGTAGACTATGCGAGCGGGTCCTGGATATCCTTCCGATTCTCACGACCCTGCTGCTCCTCTCGATCTATCCGCTCCTTCGATACCTTCCCGGCGATCCGTTTTGGGCCGAGGTTTTTCGATTCGCCGTCATCACACTCTGGATCGGCTACCTGATCATCAATCAGGTCCGCGCTCATAAGACGCGACAGGAGCTGCTGGCCAACATGGAGACCGACTGGCGCGGCAGGCTTGAGAGTTCCGGCCACGCCTGGAGTCATTATGCGATCCTCATGCCCCTGAAGCGGGAGAGCAACCGCCGCGTGCTGTTTCAGACGATGCGTTCGATCGAGCGGCAGCGCTACCCGCTGGAGCAGATCACCCTGATGCCTATCGTGGAAGCGGAAGACCAAGAGACGCTTGATATGCTGAGCGATCTTCTTCCGACGTTTGAGCAGGCCCTCAGAATCCGACTGCTCACCTATCCCACCGACGGGATCGTGAACCGATGCAAGGCGACATCGATCAGCACGGCCGGTCGTGATCTCGCGCGTCGGATCGATGAGGGCGCATTGCGGGATGACGATTTGAAGATTCTGATCATCGATGCTGACACGATTCTGCACCAGCAGGACCTTGCCTTCCGGGAGCATCGCCATGAGCAGGAAGTGGAACGCGCACTGGCCATGGGAGACCGAGGGGTCGTCCTGCAAAGCCTGACCACCTACACCTCAAACTACTGGAAGGTGCCGATGCTGCCTCGTCTGCACAATTCCGGGTTTGTGCTGTATCAGTTGGGCAAGATGCAGACGGCCGGCGACTATCTGGTCCTGGGTCCTGGGACGAGCCTGTCTTTCCGTGATTTCCGCGCAGTGGATTACTTCGAACCGAACCGTCACAATGAGGATATGCAGTTTCGATACAAGGTAGTGCTGGAAGGGTTTCGCGTGGCCCCTGTCAAGATGCCGACCTGGGGACAGGCGCCGCTTACTACCAGGGAGTCGTGGAGCCAGATCGCCCGTTGGGCCCGCGGCGCGGTGGACGTCAAATTCGTGGTCAATTACGCGCGACGATTGGACGAGACGCGGCTGCCGCTGCTGAAGCGGAAGCTGTTCCTGGCGCTTCGAGCATTGTTTGCCAATGCCATGCCGCCTCTCATGGTCTTTTTGCCGGCGCAACTGATCCTGATCTCGTGGATCAGCCCCTGCGTCAGGGAGCTGTGGCCGTTTCAGGTGTTCCTCTCGCCTGATGTGCTCGCCTTACGGATCGGGAGTAAGAGCCTGTGCGTGAGTCCGCTCGCCGCCTTTAATCTAACGTTCCAGACGATTGTGCTGACCGCCTCGATGTTCCTGGGCATGGTGCTGGTTCCCCATACGCTGAAGCCGATCATTTATCAGCAGCCGCCTCGCCGCTGGAGGCAGACCAGGCAACTCTTTGAGTGGTCTCGCCTCACCTTTACGCCGGTCAACCTGCATAACTATTTCCTGATGGCTACGGCACAACTTTACATGCAGGCTCGCCTGGCGCTGGGCATCTCCATTACGCACACGGAGATCACCAGGAAGTAATGAGACGGAACCTTGAACCTTGAACTCTGAACATCCGTGACCATCGGGTTTTTCACCTGTAACGCCTCCCCGCTGCTGAACGGTCTCGCGGTTT
>JAGWRQ010000039.1 GCA_028869615.1 Candidatus Methylomirabilota bacterium
GAGTTCGGAAAGGCGTGATAGAGAATTGCAAACATGGTAACATGCTAGAATATATACTGGATTAATAGGCCCTGATGGGGCTCACTGACACCGAGAAGAGTGAGGCGGCAGCATGACGATGAAAGGCGCTGTGCGGTGCGGATTAGTTGGGATGCTGGTCCTGGTACTGACAGCCCCACCGGGCGCTCTTGGGCAACTCCCTCCGCCATCCCCGCTGCCCGCCGCTGTAGCGCCTGTGCCACCGACCTTCCGGCAGGAAGAGATGGATCAACTCCTGGCGCCCATCGCCCTGTACCCCGATGCGCTATTAGCGCAGATCCTGATGGCGTCCACCTACCCGCTGGAGGTGGTCCAGGCTGCCCGCTGGGTCAGCGCGTATCCGAACGTCACAGGCCCGCAACTGGAAGAGGCGATGCAACAGCAGCCGTGGGATCCGAGCGTGAAATCGCTGACGGCATTCCCCCCGGTGCTCGCCATGATGGATGCGAATCTGGAATGGACCCAGAGGCTGGGGGACGCCTTCCTCGCACAGCAGCCAGTCGTGATGGCCACCGTCCAAACGCTGCGGATGAGGGCGCAGGCCGCCGGCTACCTGCAGAACACCCCCCAGCAGACGGTCATCGTCGAACCGCAGGCCATCCGGATCGAGCCGCCGACCTCGCAGATCGTCTACGTACCCGTCTACGATCCCACCGTAGTGTACGGGCCGTGGTGGGCGCCCGCCTACCCGCCTTATATCTGGTATCCGCCGGGATATGTCGTCGAGGCCGGCGTGATCTCGTTCGGCATCGGCCTCGCGGTGGGAACGGTCCTCTGGGGCGGCTTCGACTGGCACCGCCACAGTGTCACGATCATCAATGTGCATAACTTCAACACATTCAACCGAACCGTCGTCACGACCCCTGTCTGGCATCACGACGCGGCGCATCGTTGGAGTGTCCCCTACCGCGATCCGGGCGTGCGGCAGCGCTTCGGCCAGGGGGCGCTGCCTGGCGTGGCAGCCCGCGAAGCGTTCCGCGGCCATGTGCTGCAGGCGCCGTCGTCACTGCCGCCGCGCCGCGGTCCCGCCCCGCCGCAGGCTCTCCTGGCTCCTAGACCACCGACCGCGTTCGAAGGGCTGGGACGCGGCGGCGAGACCCGCAACTTCAGCGACCGCGGACGCATGAGCCGTATGGGCGCGGCCAGGCCGACCCCGAAGGCTCCAGCCAAGGGCGGAGGACACAGGTGAGTGGCGTAGCAGGCGGCCCAAACAAAGATGTGGAGGACTTGAGGTAAGCATGACTGTATGGACGTGGCAGGCAGACTTCACCATGCGCCGCGGGCTCGTCATTGCCGTGATAGCCATACTGCTTCACGGTGCCGCCGGCTCCCACGAGGCGGTCGCCGCCGGTCCGCAGTGGCAGAGCTTCGCCTCGCCAAGTGAGGCGGTACAGGCCCTCGTCGCAGCCGTGAAAGCTGGGGACGTGGACGCGCTCGCGGCGATCCTGGGCCCCGAGGCCAGGGACCTCATCTCGTCCGGGGATCCGGTGGCCGATAAGGAAGGGCGGGCGCGCTTCGTCCGGGCCTACGAGCAGTCGAACAAGCTGGAACGCCCGACCGAGACGAAAGCGGTGTTGGTCATCGGCCAGGACGAATGGTCGTTGCCGATCCCGGTGATAAGAGAGGGGGATGTATGGCGGTTCGATACAGCCGCGGGGAAGGAGGAAATCCTCAATCGTCGCATCGGCCGAAACGAATTGAACGCTATGCAAGTCTGCCTCGCCTATGTTGATGCGCAGCGGGAGTATGCGCGGGTGACGCGCGAAGGCGACGGCCTGCTCACGTACGCCATGAAGTTCCGCAGTGACGAGGGCAAAAGGAACGGTCTCTACTGGCCCACCAAGGAAGGCGAGGACCCGAGCCCGTTGGGTGTGCTCGCGGCGAATGCCCGAGCGGAAGGATATACCAGCGAGACATCCGGAGGCAAGCCGACCCCCTACCACGGCTACCTCTACCGGATCCTGACGGCCCAAGGGCTGGATGCGCCGGGCGGCGCCTACAACTATGTCGTCAAGGGCAGGATGATCGGCGGGTTCGCGCTCGTGGCATATCCGGTGCAGTATGGAATCTCGGGGATCATGACCTTTATTGTGAACCAACAAGGCATCGTCTACGAGAAGGACCTGGGACCCGACACGGAATCGATCGCTCGCGCCATGCTGACGTACAACCCGGATCAGACCTGGAAGAGAACGGGCGAGTTGCCACCCCCTCCTCGCTAGTGAGGTCCCGATGGGGTTTCGGAATCGCCTACATGCTGCGCGGTCCAGCCGCCAAGCGAATGGTGACATCCGCACGTCGTCCCATTCAGATCGTCCAGAGCGGGCAGATCGGTGGACCTGATGTCACCATATAAAAATGTGCCGAGAACCTCGCGGACCACGAAGCCTCCGATCACTATTTCCATTCTCCTCGACGGATTCCCCAATCGCTTGCACGCCTCATCGTGACAATCTCGAACGCCTCACACTAGGAGACGGGCTGTGAACGGAATCCTCAAGATCGCCTTTAAGCTCTTAGTCAACGACCGGGCGAAATTTGCCGCGCTGTTGGTGGGGATCACATTCGCGGTATTTCTAATGATTCAAATGACGTCTATCTTTGCTGGGATCTTGAGCAAGGCCTCGGCCACCGTGACAAATGTCGGCGCCAAGGTGTGGGTGATGGACCGGGCAGTCACGACAGTCGCAAGCAGCATCCCCATGCCCGATTACATACTGGACGCCGTCAGGAGCATTGACGGTGTCAAGTACGCCGTTCCCCTCTATTCCGGCGCGGCTCTTGTCAGGCTTCGGAGCGGTGTGTATCAACCGGTCACAGTCCTGGGTCTGGACGATACCAGTCTGTTTGGCCGACCCGAGCTTGTCGAAGGACAGATCGAGGACATCTTTGCAGAGAACGGATTTGTCGTCGTAAAGGACGAAGAGTTCCCCAAGCTGGAAAACCCGGGGCTCGGTACAGAATTTGAGATCAACGACCATCGAGGCGTCATCGTGGGCATTGCGAAAGTGGCTACCAGCGGACTCTTCGGCCTCCCGACTCTGTACACCACCTTCAATCGAGCGATCCAGTATATCCCATCTACGAGATACACCATCTCCTACATCCTCGTCGAGCCGAAGAGCAGCGAGGCTGTGCCCTCCATCAAAGCGCACGTCGGAAAGTTGGGATATGAGGCCCTGACGGAAGACGAATTCAGCCGGAGGATCTCTGACTTTTATAAGTACCAGACGAGTCTCGGGACCAACATACTCTTGATGACCATCATAAGCTTTATTGTGGGCCTGTCTATTTCAGGGCAAACCTTTTATACGTTCATCCTGGAGAATCTCGATAAGTTCGGAGCCCTGAAGGCGATCGAGGCAAAAAGCTCAGAACTGGTCTACATGATCCTCTTTCAGGCCGGTTTTACCGCCCTCACGGGCTATGGTCTTGGGATCGGCCTGTGCGCCCTCCTCATCACCATTGCAAAGATCCGGCTCCCCAGTTATGCCTCCATGATCACGTATTTTAACCTTGGGATCGCCTTCATCATGGTCCTGATCATTGCGGCCGTGTCGAGTTATATTGCGGTCAGAAAAGTGCTGAAGATCGAGCCGTTCGATATTTTTAGGGGCTGATATGGCGCGTCCGGCGATCAAAGCAGAGGGACTGGTCAAATGGTTCGGCGAAGGTGACGTCAAAACCTATGCGGTAAGAAGCGCGACCTTCGATGCGTACTTCGGGGAGCTGCTCTACATCGTGGGTCCGTCAGGAAGCGGGAAAACGACGCTGTTGAGCATGATTTCCGGCATCCTTCGGCCGAATTCCGGTACGGTGCACGTAGAGGATATCGCGGTGTGGAGCCTGCCCCCCGACCGGATTGCCGACTTCAGATTAAAAACGGTTGGATTTGTGTTTCAGGATTATCATCTCTTTCCGCGTCTCACGACTGTCGAGAACGTAGCCATTCCCCTGATTTTGAAAAAGCGGGATTGGAATGACTCAATCAGGGAAGCGATGCGTTATCTGGAGATCGTCGGGCTCAAGGAAAGGGCGCATCTGCCTCCGGTCAAGTTGAGCACAGGGGAGCAGCAGCGGGTGGCGATTGCGCGGGCGATCGTCAGCCGTCCGGACATCCTGATATTCGACGAGCCGACCGCTTCCCTGGACGGGGTCACAGGACGAAGAATTCTGGAGTTTGTGAAGAAGGAGATCCTGAATCAGGATCGGTGTATTGTGACGGTAACCCATGACAACCGAATCTTCGAATATGCAGACCGAATATTGAAGATGGAGGATGGACACCTCGTGGGCATCGAAAAAGGAGAGGTGCAATGAGGAATAAGATCATCTTCGCCCTTTCCATCCTGGGTGTCCTTGCGGGGTTGGTGAGCGCCTACCTCTACGGAACCCACAAAAAGCCGCTGCCCCCGACGTTTAATCCGGCGCCGAATCCTTACGCCAAAGGCATCTATGCGACCGGCATCATTGAAAGCTACCAGACCAGCGGGCAGAATATCAACATCTATCCTGAGGTACCAGGCACCATTACACAGATTCTGGTTGCCGAAGGAGCACACGTGCGTCAGGGCACGCTGCTGCTTCTGATCGATGATTCCATTCAGCGGGCAACGGTCGAGCAGCAGAGGTCGCAGGCGGAAGCGGCGCTGACGCTGCTTCAAGAGCTCAAAGCCCAGCCCAGGAAAGAAAGTCTGGAGATCGCAAAAGCGCAGGTAGAGTATGCGAGCGCTAGCCTCAAAAGCGCGCAAGACGAGTTGGATAAACAAAGCCGGTTGTATGAACTTTACCCCAAAGGGCTAAGTAGGGAAACACTCGATAACGCGATCAACGCGGTCAAGGTAGCCAAGGCGAATCTCGATGTCGTCCGCAGGCAATACGAACTCACAAAGGCGGGCGCCTGGACCTATGACATCGCCAATCAGGAAAGACAGTACGAGGCGGCGTCAAAAGCGTTCAGGGCTTCAAGCGCGTTGCTGGCCAAGTACACCATAAAGGCGCCGGTCGATGGCGTGATCCTCTCAGTCAAGGCTGCGGTCGGCAGCTACATCTCTCCCCAGGGGACGTATGACACCTATACCCAGGGGCTGAGCCCCGTCCTTGTTATGGGGAGTTCACAGGCGTACCTTGGAGTCAGATGCTACATTGACGAGATACTCATCCACAGACTGCCTCCCGCTTCGCAGATGCGCGCACAGATGTTCATTCGAGGCACGAACACCAGTATCCCTCTGCAGTTTGTGCGGGTGCAGCCCTATGTATCGCCCAAGATCGCCTTGTCGAACGCAAGGACCGAAAGGGTCGATGTGAGGGTGTTGCCGGTCATCTTCCGGTTTGAGAAGCCCAAGGAGATCGATCTCTACCCGGGGCAACTGGTGGATGTGTATGTTGGAGAGAAGTGATAAAACAGAATGAATACCCGCCTCAGAAGTACTGATGGTGAGCGGGCGCATGGAGAGGCTGCAAGCCCTTGAGTCGCGCTGGTCAGGATGGGGATGAGGACTCAGACCCGGTCGGAGAGATTACCCCCAACTGCTGCATGACGAACCCGAGGAAGTTGTGCTGCGCCCACCGCTCTACGATCTTCCCGCCCTCGATTCGGTAGATGACAATACCGGTCATCTCTACCTTCTTCCCGGTTGGCTTGATGCCCTTAAACTCACCGGTCTGCGTTCCGGTTCCACTCACGCGTATCACGACCCGGTCTCCCTCGGCAATCAGATCATGGATGACATGGGTACCGTCTGGGTATGCGCTCGCAAACACCTTAAACGCCTGCTTGATTCCTTCCAGTCCTGCCTTGAGATTGGGGATCGGCGGCGGATCGTGATCGACCAGATCGGGGGAGAAAAACTCGTCCAGAGCCGCGAAGTTCTGCCTATCCGTCTCTTCGTAGAGGCGGCGTACCAGACGCTTGTTGTCCTCGATCGACATCTCGCACCCCTTACATTGCCGCTACCTTCGCGGGACTGAGGGTGAAGCCTGATTGAAGCCCAACTCAGTGATTCGGTATCGTATATTTAAAGCGAGAAATTTTTGCCAAGTCAAGAAAAATCAATCTTCATCCGGCAGCATCCTTAACGGACACTAACCGAGAGCCGCCCGTTGGCGAAATAACTGCTATGCGGCGACTTGGACTTCGATAAGTTTGCTGGATAACGAGATCTCCGGGTCAGTCATTTCGAAGAGTGGCGCAACTCGCGGTCGATGATCCTCTGGAAGGCCTCCAACGGCTGGGCGCCAACCAGGAGCCGCCCGTTGATAAAGAAGGTCGGTGTTCCGGTGATGCCGAGGTGTATCCCCTCCTCCACGTCAGCCTGGACCGTTGCTGCATGCTTTCCACTGTCTAAGCAGGCAGCAAAATTCTTACCGTCGAGCTTCAACTGCTCAGCGAATCGTTTAAAGTCTTCGACCGTCGCCTGCGCTTGAGACTCGAACAGTCGGTCGTGATACTCCCAGAACTTTCCCTGCTCGCCGGCGCATCGAGCGGCCTCTGCTGCCTTCTGCGCCTTGGGGTGAAGGTCGGCGATCGGGAAGTCCCGGTATGCTAACCGTATCTGCTTTGGGTAGAGCCGCACTACCTCTTTCAGCGTGTCGACAACGCGGCTGCAGAACGGACACTGAAAGTCGGAGAACTCAACAATGGTGACCGGCGCATCCTTAGGACCCCGCGCAAAAGCGTCTCCCGCACTCACGGCGATCCGGATTGGCTCCGGCTCTTCCAGGAAGCGTTCGACCTTGACACGTTGCTGGAGGTTAGCCAGATAGGCGTGACGGCTGCCCTGTGCCTTCTGGTTTCTCAGATAGTCGCGGACCTTAGGGCGAAGCTCGGCTTCATCCCCCTGAAGGCGCGCCTTGTTCTGTATCATGAATGCTGTGACTTCTGCGTCGCTCACCGCAGGAACCTTCGAAGTGACCTCGGTCTTTATGAGATCCTCAACCGCCATCCCGCGGCGCTTAGCCTCAAGCGCCAGAAGGCGCTCCTCGATCAGTTCCTCCAGCTTGGACTCCAGAAGCTGAAACTTCTGGTCTTGTAACTTGGCAAGCTGTGGGGCCAGTGCCTTCTCTAGCTCTTCACGCGTCACAACCTGATCACCCACCTTGGCAGCCACTCCCGGTTGGGCCGGCGGCTCACCGCCAAACGCAGACTGCTGCCACAGAACTGCCCACAAGAGGAAAACTGCACCGATCGCGATGGCCCAGCATTGAGATCTGTTCTTTCCCGGTAACGGCATTATCGTCTCCTTGTCATGAGTGTCCGACGAAACCATTCGAGATCCTGACTGCGCTAGGCCTGCACCAGAAAGTTCCGCATCATATCCAGTTCTTCATGCTCGAGGTTGTGACAGTGATACAGATACAGACCTGTGTAACGATCAAAGCGTTTGAGAATCGTGACCTTCTCCCCCGGCATCACCAACACCGTGTCCTTCCAGCCATCATCCACAAATCCTTGACTGACCGAAGCGTACCGTTGCTCAAATCCCGGCGCCAACTCCCGCTTGAGTATCTGAAACGACTGTCCATGGATGTGCATCGGGTGGGCCATCATCATCCCGCGAGCACGGTGGTCCCGATTGACGAATTCCAGTACCTGCAAGGTGTTCAGGGGGATCATCTCCTCTTCGACGACCTTGGTCAGTTCGAACGAGCGGCCGTTCAGTCGTGGCGACATCCCCCTCATCGACAGGTGGATCGACCTCGGCGTCCTGGTGTTGGCAGCGTCTTGTAGCCGGTACCGCTCAATCCGCGAGAGACGGCGAGGGAGGGCAAGCTGATCGCGCTCCTCCCGTACAATGCGAATCGTCAGGATAGTGTACTCCGATCCGTGAGGCAGGGCGGCGCCCATCCTACCCATCATCCCGCCTCGCATGCCGCGCCTCATCCCCATCATTCCACCACCCCCTCCTCCCATCATGCCGCCGCCCATACCCATCATCGGCATGACACCGGAAAAGGCAGCGCTGCGCAACGCAATCTCCTCGCCGACCTTTCGGCCGCGAAAATCTGCCCAGATATCCACTCGTTCTGCGGGGGCCAGCATCACATAGTTGCGGATCACCGGGCTTTCCAGAAGCCCCCCATCGGTACCGATCACGGTCAGCGGACTCCCATCGCTCCACATCAACTTGTAGATGCGCGAATTAGAACCGTTGAGGATCCGAAGGCGGTAGGCTCGGGTAGCCGCCGGGAGGACAAAATCCGGCTTGCCGTTGACCAGCACCCGATCGCCCAGGAACCCCATCCATCGATCATGCATATGCTCGACATAGCGGAACTGGTTGCGGTCATCGAAGCTGCGATCCTGAATGACCAGTGGAACATCAAACTCATCGCGCGGCAGATCCAGCGACTGCTCTTCCGTGTCAGTCACGAGGATCAGGCCCGCCATACCGTAGTACACCTGCTCAGCCGTTCGTTTATCGGTGTGCGGGTGAAACCAATAGGTGCCGGCACGATCGAGAACCGTGTATTCATAAACAGAGGTTTGTCCGCTTCCTATCTGATGTCGAGGATGGCCGTCGGCTTTTTCTGGTACAAGCATGCCGTGTTGATGGATCACGCAGTCTTCCGGCAGCTTATTATGGAAACGAATGCGGACCTTTTGCCCCTGGCGCAACCGCAGTACGGGACCGAGATAACTGTCCGGGATCGCCTCCACGGTGCCGGCGGGCCCCTTGATTAACTCACCCGAAAACTTCCAGACCTTCGTCGGTCGATCTGACGAGAGAATCGGAAGCTCCGTTATCAGGGCTGTAATCCTAAGCTCGATATCCGGTTCCGTTTGCCTTGGGCGCTCTTGAGAACCCTGCTCGACGGCTGCGAGCAGCCACTCCGGAGCCACGGCCATAGCGGCTGCGCTGAGACCGAGGCACTGCAAGAGCCTTCTCCGAGAGAGATCAGTCGCGTCGCTCATAGGAAGCACTCCTCTTGCTCTACGTAGTCCTTATGAAGAGACCATGACGCATGACGTCGCAGCCTTTTCGACGTGTACGCCAAACGGGTGGTAACCCACTTCAAGTAAGCAAAGGCCATGTGAAGAGATCGTCTTTGACGCTTGATTACGATCTCTTCCTTCATGTATTGCTTTAAGATCTTTCGGTCGTAATCTCTCACGTCCAACGTCCAGCAAGGTTCCCATGATGATTCGGATCATGTGGCGGAGAAACCCATCGGCCACGATCTCAAAACACAGATGATCCCCTTGCTGCCGGAACTCAGCCGTCAAAACCGTCCGGACCGGGGACTCTGCGGAGCTGTGCGCGGCTTGAAAGGCGCTGAAATCGTGGGTGCCGATCAGATCCTTCGCAGCCGCAGCCATGGCGTCTATCTCTAGGGGATAAGGGACAAACAAGGTATAGCGACGCTCAAGGGCGGATGGGTATGGACGCGTGAGAAGGGTATACCGGTACCGCTTCCATTGAGCCCAGCGCTGGGCGTGAAAGTCGTTGTCCATCTCCTCCACCGCCGTCACGACAATATCGGGCGGCAAGACGCTGGTCAAGGCGCGCCGAAGGGTGTCGGGCGGATGGTTGAATTCAGCTCGAAGACTGGCGACCTGACCAAGGGCGTGGACGCCGGCATCGGTTCGGCCCGCGCCCATCACGTGGACGCGCTGCCCGACAATTCGCGCGACCGCTTCCTCCAGCGTTCCCTGAACGGTCGTCATGCCAGGCTGAATCTGCCAGCCATGATAGTCGGTGCCATCGTATTCGAGCGTCAATTTGTAGGTCGTCATTGTTATCCGGAAACACGAACAGGAGCGCCTATGCTGCGCTCCTGTTCACAAATGATCTGTGGAGATCAAGGAGAGGCCGTTCAAAGATAGCGATCGACTAACAGTTCAGCAATCTGAATGGCGTTCAGGGCCGCCCCCTTTCGAAGCTGGTCTCCCACCACCCAGAGATTGAGGGCATGATCGTTCGAAAGATCTTCCCTGATCCTGCCCACAAAGCAGTCGTCCTTACCGGCCGCGAAGAGCGGCATCGGGTAGCGGTCTGCTTCCGGCTCATCGATCACGACGAGCCCCGGCATCTGCGAAAGCAACTCCTTCGCCTTGTCCACCCCGATCTTCCGCTCCGTCTCGACATTCATGGAAACCGAATGGGCCGTAAAGACCGGGACGCGCACGGTCGTCGGCGAGACCCCGATCGATTCATCTCCCAGGATCTTCCTGGTCTCGAAGACAAGCTTCAACTCCTCTTTCGTGTAGCCGTTCGGCTGGAATGCGTCGATGTGGGGAATGACGTTGAACGCAATCTGTTTGGGGAATGCACTGATCGTGATCGGCTTACCTTCGGCCCAGGCCAAGGTCTGTCTTCGTAGCTCCTCGATTCCCTTCGCTCCCGCGCCGGAGACTGCCTGATAGCTCGAGGCGATCACGCGCCTGACTCGGCCGTAGTCGTGCAGCGGCTTGAGCGGCATAAGCATGACGATCGTCGTGCAGTTGGGGTTGGCGATGATCCCGCGGGCTTGGTAGCCGGCAAGCGCCTCCGGGTTAATCTCCGGAACCACAAGCGGGATGTCAGGCTCCATCCGGAACGCGGAGCTATTGTCGATAACGACCGCCCCGGCCTTGACGGCCGCCGGGGCGAACTCGTGACTGCGGGTGGCGCCGGCCGAAAAGAGGGCGATATCGATCCCCTGGAACGAACTATCTCCCAACCGCTCGACCTTGATCTCCTCCCCGCGAAAGGTCAGGCTCGTTTCGGCGGAGCGCTCGGAGGCCAAGAGCTTCAGACGCCGAACGGGAAAGTTCCGCTCCTCCAACAGTCGAAGCATCGTCTCTCCGACCGCGCCGGTGGCTCCGACGACCGCTACTGTGTATGTTCTGTTCGCCATGTCACGCGCTCTCAGTCACAGGCCCCTCGGCGCAGCCGTATCTTTAGGCGGCCGCTCGGCGCCGACAATCTTATTGACCGCATTCAGGTAGGCTCGCACGCTGGCCTCGATGACATCGGTGGAGCTTCCTCTACCGATCACGGTATGGCCATTAACCTCCAACTTCAGGACTACTTCGCCCAATGCATCCTTCCCGCCGGTGATGGCCCTGATCGAATAATCGGCCAGCCGTCCCTGAACCTTGGTAATCTGGTCGATTGCCTTGTAGGCCGCGTCCACCGGGCCATCGCCCCAGCCCGATTCCTGGAACATCTCGTGCTCGCGCTTGAGCCGCACGGTGGCGGTGGGAACAAGGTTCGTACCGCTGGTAAACTGCAGATGATCAAGAGTATAGGTCTCGCCGGCGGCCAGGACTTCCTCCTCGACAATGGCCAGCAGGTCGTCGTCGAACACCTCTTTCTTCTTGTCGGCCACGACCTTGAACCGGGTAAAGGCCCGGTTGATGGCCTCTTCAGGTAGCATCACGCCAAGTTCCTCCAACCGCTTCTTGAAGGCGTGCCGCCCGGAGTGCTTGCCCAGGACCAGTCGGCTCTGAGGAACCCCTACCGATTCCGGGGTCATAATCTCATAGGTCAGCGGCTTCTGCAGCACCCCGTGCTGGTGGACGCCGGCCTCGTGCGCGAAGGCGTTGGCGCCGACGATCGCCTTATTCGGCTGGACGGGGATCCCGATAATGCTGGTCAACAGCTTGCTGGACCGGTAGATCTCCTCCGTGTTGATGCCGGTCTCAAAGTCGAGGAGGTCTTTTCGTGTTCGCAGCGCCATCACGATCTCTTCCAGAGAGGCGTTTCCGGCACGCTCGCCGATCCCGTTAATGGTGCATTCGACCTGTCGGGCCCCGTTTCTGATCGCCTCCAGCGAGTTGGCCACCGCCAGCCCAAGGTCGTTATGGCAGTGGCAGCTTATCACCGCCTTGTCGATGTTGGGCACCCGATCGAACAGATTCTTGATCCGAGCTCCAAACTCCCAGGGAAGTCCGTAGCCGACCGTATCGGGGATGTTGATCGTCGTGGCGCCCGCCCTGATCACCTCTTCAACAACCTTACAGAGATAATCCTGCTCGCTCCGATGGGCGTCCTCCGGCGAGAACTCGACATCGTCGGTATAGCACCTGGCATGCTTCACCGCCGCAATAGCGGCCTGCAGGACCTCCTCCTGGGTCGATTTCAGCTTGTAGGTGATGTGAATCTCCGAGGTCGCGATGAAGATATGGATCCTTGGACGATCGGCATACTTCAACGCCTCCCAGGCGCGGTCGATGTCGAGATCGCGAGTCCGGCAGAGGCTGGCGATGATCGGCCCGCCCTTGAGGTTCTGGGCGATCGTCTTGACCGCCTCAAAATCGTCTTCGGATGCGACAGCGAAACCGGCCTCAATCACGTCTACCTTCAGACGCGTCAGTTGCCGGGCCATCTCCAGCTTCTCCCTGGTATTCATGCTGCAGCCCGGCGCCTGTTCGCCGTCCCTGAGCGTCGTGTCGAAGATCACAATTCGCTTGCTCATCTTACCTACGCTCCACCTTTGCCGCCGGCCGCCTGCTCCACCGGCTGAGGCAGGCGTCGTTGAATCGGTGGAATGAGACGAATCACACCGTACAGGGCATACAGGGAAAAGAACAAAAAGGCCACCAGGCTCGGTGCTGACGCGACGACCAAGACCACGAG
Source organism: Candidatus Methylomirabilota bacterium (assembly GCA_028869615.1). Taxonomy (GTDB): domain Bacteria; phylum Methylomirabilota; class Methylomirabilia; order Methylomirabilales; family Methylomirabilaceae; genus Methylomirabilis. Next base: position 12,606 of record JAGWRQ010000039.1, read on the forward strand.
TGTCAGACCGAACAGGAGCGCGAATGGTTGACGCTTTTTGATCTCGATCCCTTTCAGGCTGCGGTACCGCAGCCGACTGACCATCAGGAACGACAGGGCGTAGACGATGACGACCATGAGCGCGGACGTCACTCGATCCGACAGCAACTCACGGTCAAAGAGAACCAGTGAAGGCGACTCCCGCATGAAGAGCACAAAGGAAGCGATCACCGCCGCAGCCGCCGGAATCGGGAGACCGACAAAATAGCGCTTGTCGAGCGTCTGCGTCTGGACGTTGAAGCGCGCCAACCTGAAGGCGCCACTTGATACGAACAGCGCTGTCGGGATGATCGATCCGAACAGCCAGCCCATTTTGGTGTATGGTTTGATCGCCCACGCATACGAGAGGATGGCAGGCGCGACGCCGAACGCGACAAGGTCCGCCAGCGAATCAAGCTGCACGCCGAACTCGCTCTGACTGTTGGTGAGCCGGGCGACAGCTCCGTCGAGGCCGTCCAGAATCAGCGCCACGAGGATCGCGATGGCCGCGCGGGTGTAGTCATCGTTGTGGACGGCGACGATCGCATAGACGCCGCACAGCAGGCTACTGATAGTCAGCAGGCTCGGCAGGAAATAGACCCCTCGTCGGCGCCTGCCCCTCCTCATCGGAGCGCCCCCATCACAGTGGTTCCTCCGTGTACACGATCTCCGCGTTTCACAAAAACCTCTGCACGCGCCGGAACGATAAGATCGACGCGTGATCCGAACCGAATCATCCCGATCCGCTCTCCGGCCTCAAGCTTTTGTTCTGGAACGACCCGACAGACGATGCGTCTCGCGATAAAGCCTGCGATCTGTTTCACCAATAATCGACCTTCCGGCGCCTTCAGCGTAATAAGATTCTGTTCGTTATCTGCCGACGCCTCAGACTGCCACGCCAGCCGAAACGTCCCGGGTCTGTACTCAACTTTTTCGACCACCGCGGGAAACGGCGCGCGGTTGATATGTACATCGAGAACCGACAGGAAGATGCTGATCTGGGTGGCCGGCTCTCGCAACTCCTGGCCAAGGTACTGGGTGACCTGGACAACGGTTCCATCAGCGGGGGCAAGAATCAGCCCCTCGCCTTTCGGAATATCGCGTACCGGATCACGAAAAAACAGTGCCACCAACACGGCCAAGACACATGTCGTAACACTACTACCATGCCACCCTACAACCCA
>JAGWRQ010000244.1 GCA_028869615.1 Candidatus Methylomirabilota bacterium
GAGTCAATCTCAAAGTTAGTTGACATTGCGAAGCGGCTCTCTGTCGCATGAGGCTACGCAACGTGAAATTTAGCCAGGTTCACCTTCCCGCTCAGTTCAGCGTGGAGCGCAGTCCGCAGCAGCGGCAGCGCCCGGAACCCTTTGATCCGGCGCAAGCGCGGCTCAATGTCCAGGAGGGCCGCGGCGAGCCAGCGCTGTTTCTGATCGGAGCTCCGCCAGCGATCGACCTTATCGGTGCGCTGCCCGAGAAGCGCATGGAGCGACTCCAGGCAGTTCGTGGTCTTCAGGCTCACGCCGAGCTGGGGGAACAGGCCCAGGCGGTGCAGGGTCAGGGTCTCGTCCAACCCCTCGTCGAGACTCTTGACCGCCGACTCGTTCATGAGGCGCAACTCCTGGCGCAACCGACCGAGCGCCCGCGTCGCGGCCTCGGAGGTGGGCTGCGCATAGGCCGCCTGGAGCTTTCGGCGAACGCTCGCCCGCTGCCCCTTGGGGAGGTACGCGAGCACATTCTCCCGCTTGTGCCACTGACAGCGCTGGACGATCCCGTGATCGCCAAAGACGGTCTGGATCGCCTTCCGGAGGCCTTTCGCGCCGTCGATGATACAGAGCAGGCCCTGCTCCACCCGCAGCCCACGCTCGACCAGCTCCTGGAGGAAGGCGGCACAGACCGTCTCATTCTCTGTGGCCGTCTGCACGAACCCCAGGATGACCTTCTCCCCGGTCAGGGTGATCCCCAGCGCGATCACCATGCTGTCCTCGACGAAGGTCTTCCCGTCGAGGAGCAGGGCCACCACGTCGTATGGCTCCAGCCGCCGCTCCTGCAGCGCCTGGAGTTGGCGGGCACTCGCCCGGATGAAGCGGCGGGAGACACTGGACGGACTGAGGCCGAAGGCCTCGGGAACCGTCTCCGCACAGACTTCGTAATTCCGGCAACTCAGGCCCAGGAGCACTTTCCGGAAGAGCCCCGCATCCGCCTGCCGCGGGAGCTGGAGCTGCTGATAGGTCGTCAGGGGGACCTCTGTCTTGCGGAGGCGGTCGCGCACCCGCTGATAGGTGATGGGCAGTTTCTGATCCGCGAGATAGACGGAGCCCTGTTGGTGACACCAGCGGACGTGGCCGGGGATCCCCCCGGTCCGACTGTACCGCGGGCCCACGAGCCGGGTCACCTCCGCGGCCAGGGCCTCCCCGACCGCTCGCAGCCCGAGCGGAATGAGCGCCTGGATGAGCGTGACGGTCGTGTTGACGTCTTCAATTTCAGGGTGCATCGCCAATCCACGGAGTCCCCCGTCTTTCAACTTGCCTTTGCCTTGGAGACGGAATACCCTTTTCATGAAGCGGCTCCTTTCTGTGTGAGGTTATCGGTTGTGGGCAACAACTGCCTCACCTTACGGGAGTCGCTTCGCTTTTTCAACTAACTATGGCACACCTTCCATCGGTCATCCGAACTGACAAATCCGCAATATTAGCCCACAAGTTGTCTGATGATCTGACCAATGCGTCTTCGCCCACGCAGGGTAAATGGCGCACAGTGCTTCCAGTAGCGAAAATTTGCATTAGCGGCTTCTCGGTCTCCGCGTTGTAAGAAGTGCTGCGCTTGTCCCCACGCTATTCCGTATATTCTGCGGGCTGCTTTCTCTCGGTCAAAAGTCGAATACTGCCCTGCGAATATTTCATTCAGCCGCGCAAGATCGCGCAGGTTTTCTCCACTTCGCGCCAAACGCCCCGAGTCGTTTGTAGTAAAACTCCGATAACAAGCCAAGACCTCCGGTATTACTAACCCACCCGCGGAGCTAATAACGCGTGCCCACATCTCGCAGTCGGCCGCGTGAACCAAAATTGGAAGAAAACCCCCGTACCTTTCATAGAACGTTCGGCGAACAACAACGCCCGGCGTCTGAATAGGTGTCCCATAAAAGAAACTGTTCACTTCACGCGAACCAGCCTCCAGTTCGCACAGTCGTTCCGTGACCGCTAAGATAATCCCCTCCGCGTCAACAAAAAACGACCGGCTTGCAATCAAACTCATATCGCGACGAGCTTCTGCTATGGCTCCAAGCCGTTTGTAAAATCCTGGCAGTACGAAGTCATCGCCGTGCAGAATATGGACTAGGTGACCGCGGCTTCGTTGAATGCAAGTATTAAAGTTGTTTGTTGCTCCGTCGTTCGCGTTCTTACAATAGAAATCTACCCGGCCATTTCTCACTTCGCGAACTACTGCTTCCGGATCATCTATAGAGCAATCATCTACAACCTCAATTTGCATCTGGTCCGACCCCTGGTCCTGCGCAAGCACACTCTCCAGTGTTTGACGAAGGTACCTGGCACAGTTGTACGTCGGAATCATCACCGACCACATGGGACGCGCCACCCCAGTCGGCACCGGTTCAATCGTGGGAATGTTTTTTTCAGAAATCATCGAAGGACAATCGACATGAACTACCCGTAATGAAACCATCACCTAAACTCACATCAGCAACTATGTGTGGACCTTGGAGGAGTTGTTGAGATGTAAGCACCGGGGATATCAACCATCGCAAGGGTCGCTACAGGCTGAGCCGCCTTGCCACTGAGTATGGCATGGTCCA
>JAGWRQ010000245.1 GCA_028869615.1 Candidatus Methylomirabilota bacterium
CTGCTGATCACCGATGACGCGATCCTGAAGATGATCAACGAATATACCCGGGAGGCCGGGCTCCGGAACCTGGAGCGGGAGATCGCCACCATCTGCCGGAAGGTGGCTCGCCTTGTGGCGGAAGGACAAAAGGGGCAAACCAAGATCACCGCGGCACTCCTGCAACGGTTCCTGGGCGCGCCGAAGTTTCTGACCGACCCGGAACAGGAGGCCGACGAGGTCGGTGTCGCCACGGGTCTCGCATGGACGCAGACAGGCGGGGACATCATCTACATCGAGTGCAGTATCCTGCGCGGCAAGGGCAGCCTCGCGCTCACGGGGCATCTGGGTGAGGTCATGAAGGAATCGGCCCAGGCCGCTTTGAGCTATGCGCGGTCGCGGTCCGCCGATCTGGGGATCAAGGATGACGTATTCACCAAATACGATATCCACGTCCACGTTCCGGCCGGCGCGATCCCCAAGGATGGCCCGTCGGCCGGCATCACGATGGCCGTCGCGCTGCTGTCCGCCCTGACGAAGGTCCCCGTGAGGCGGGACGTGGCGATGACCGGCGAGGTGACCCTTCGCGGCAAGGTCCTGCCGGTCGGTGGGATCAAGGAGAAGGCGTTGGCGGCGCGAAGAATGGGGATCCACACGGTGGTGGTCCCGGCGAGGAACGACAAGGATGTCAAGGAGCTCCCTGCCAATGTCAAGCGAGGCATGGAGTTCGTGTTCGTAGACCATATGGACCAGGTGCTCGAGATCGCCCTGATCAAGCGGGCACGGGCCAAGCGACGCCTCGCGGTGGCCCTCAGCGCCAAGCGCGAAGCGACCGCCCCTCGACCCTTCAACCTCGCGTCCCCCGCGCGGGAGGCTCCACGGCATGACTGACAACCGAACGGTCCGGGTCATCCCTTTGGGAGGCTTGGGGGAGATCGGCTTGAACATGATGGTCGTCGAGGCCGCGGACGACCTGCTGGTCATCGATGCCGGGCTGATGTTCCCGGACGAGGAGATGTTTGGGATCGACCACGTAATCCCGGATATGAGTTATCTGCTCACACATCGGGAAAAGATACGAGCAGTGTTGCTTACTCACGGCCACGAGGATCACACCGGCGCGCTCCCGTACCTGCTGCGCGAGATCAAGGTTCCAGTCTACGGCACGCGCCTTTCACTGGGGCTCGCAGCGGAAAAATTGAAGGAGGCGGATCTCCCGGCCGGTACCGACCTCAGGGCCGTTCGTCCCCGCGATCGTCTGCGGTTCGGTCTCTTCGAGGTTGAGTTTCTTCAGGTCTGCCACAGTATTCCGGACGGCGTGGCCCTGGCTATCAAGACCCCTGCCGGCATGATGGTGCACACCGGCGATTTCAAATTCGACCAGAGCCCGGTGGATGTCCAACTCACCGATTACCGGCGGCTTGCCGAGCTCGGGGATGCCGGCGTACTGGCCCTGCTCTCGGACAGCACGAATGCGGGCCGGGATGGCTTCACGCCTTCGGAGCAGGTGGTGGGACAGGCGTTCGACGCGATCTTTCGAGAGGCCCAGGGGCGCGTGATCGTGGCCTGCTTCGCCTCCAACATCCATCGCATCCAACAGATTGTCGATGCGGCGGCAGCCATGGGAAAGCGGGTGGCGGTATGCGGGAAGAGCATGGTAGCCAATACGCGGATCGCCGCGGAGTTGGGGCGCCTCCGGATCCCCGACGACACGCTCGTCAGTCTGGACGAGTTGGAGCGCCTGCCGGTCGGCCAACGGGTGATCGTAACCACTGGAAGCCAGGGCGAACCGCTCTCCGCCATCGCCAGAATGGCTGTCGCGGAGCACAAACAGGTCCAGGTGTCGCCCGGCGACACCGTCATCTTTTCGGCGCGCGTCATTCCCGGCAACGAAAAATCGATCGCGCGAACGATTAACGGCCTCTATCGACAGGGCGCCCGCGTCATTACCGAGGAGATGGCGGAGGTCCATGTCTCGGGACATGCCAGCCGGGAAGAGCTGAAGCTGATGCTGAATCTGACCCGTCCCACCTTCTTCGTGCCGATTCACGGAGAGTACCGTCATCTGCGCCTACACGCTCATCTGGCGCGAGAGGTCGGGGTCTCGGATGCCCGCACCCTCGTGATCGAGGACGGCGACATCCTGGAGTTCGACGGCATCAACGCCGAGATCGTCGGCAAGGCGGCTGTCGGTCGGATCTTTGTCGACGGAAAGGGGATCGGCGATGTCGGGAACGCCGTCATTCGCGACCGGCAGCGGTTGGCACAGGAGGGGGTCGTGGTCGTGGTGCTTGCCGTTGATCACCATTGCGGTAAACTGGTGACGGGACCCCAGATCGTCTGCAGCGGGTTCGTTCATGCGCAGGATTCGAAGGCGCTCGCGGATAACATCAAAACCCTGGTCTGCTCCGTATTCGAAGGCGCCCCTGAAGAGGACCGGGCCGATCTGCGCCTCATGGAGCAACGGATTAAGACGGCGGTCAAGAAGCAGTTGCAGAAGGAGATCGAACGACGGCCGATGATTCTGCCGATGATCATGGAGGTGTAATGAAGGAGGCGGGTGATGGCGACTGAAGGCATGCCGGAGCCGATGGCGACCC
>JAGWRQ010000246.1 GCA_028869615.1 Candidatus Methylomirabilota bacterium
CAGGTCACGGCCAGGGTGACGGAGTCGGCGCTTGAGAACGGACTGAAAATCCTGCTGCTTGAAGAGCACAAGGCGCCCGTGGTAACCGTTCACGTCTGGTATCGGGTCGGCGCGCGCAACGAGCAACCGGGAACCACCGGTCTGTCCCATCTGCTGGAGCATATGATGTTCAAGGGGACCTCGAAAGTGGGGCCTGGGCAGTTTTCGAGAATCATCAAAAAGAACGGCGGCCGAGACAACGCTTTCACCAGCGAGGATTACACCGGCTATTTCGAGACGTTCGCCTCGGATCGGGTCGAACTGGCCCTGACGCTCGAGGCCGATCGGATGCGAGGTCTGTTGCTCGATCCGAAAGAGGTAGCGTCGGAGAAAAAAGTGGTCATGGAGGAGCGTCGTCTGCGGACAGACGACGATCCTGTGTCCGCCTTGAGGGAGGCGATGGCAGCCGCTGCGTTTCAGGCGCACCCGTACCGGCAGCCTGTCATCGGCTGGATGACCGACATCGAGAAGCTGGCGCGGGAGGATCTGGCACGCTACTACAACACCTATTACGTGCCGAATAACGCCGTGCTGATCGTGGTCGGTGATTTCAAAAGCGACGAGCTGCTTCCGAAGATTCGGCAGCACTTCGGTCCGATTCCGCGGGCCGCTGACCCGCCGACCGTTCGCTCTGTAGAGCCGGAACAACGGGGAGAGCGGACGCTCCTCCTGAAGAAGGAAGCGGAACTGCCGTTTGTGTTTATGGGGTATCATGTCCCGAATCTGAAACACCCCGATAACTTTGCGCTCGAGGTGCTGGCCTATATCCTGTCCGGCGGCAAGAGCGCCAGGATTTACAAGAGCCTGGTCTACGAGAAACAGCTTGCGCTGTTTGCCGGCGGGGGGTACGACCGGGAGAGCATCGACCCGAACCTCTTCCCCCTGTACGCCAGCGTGATGCCCGGTAAAACGGCTGAACAGGTTGAACAGGCTCTGACGGCAGAGATCGAGCGGGTGAAGAACGAGCCTATCTCGGACCGGGAACTACAAAAGGCGAAGAATCAGGTTGAAGCCGGCTTCCTATTCGGGCAGGATTCGGTATTCAATCTGGCCAGACAACTGGCTGAGTATGAGATCGTGGCTGGCTGGCGCGCGTGGGAGGCGTACCTCCCCGGTGTCCGCGCTGTCACGGCAGCAGACCTGCAACGGGTCGCGAAAGCCTACTTGACGCCGGATAACCGCACTGTTGCGGTACTGATCCCGGAAAAAAGTAAGAAATAGTGCGAAGTGCGGGGTGCGAAGGATAATGACTAGCGCAAGGCGCGGATGCCGATGGGCGGGAGTATTAAGCCTCCTACTGCTCCTGCTGCTGCCGGTAATCGTGGCCGCGGCCCCGTTAGCCGAACGGCAAGTTCTGGAGAATGGGCTCGCGCTGCTGGTCAGAAGCAGCCGGGCACTGCCGATTGTGACGATCAAAGTGACGGTACAGGCGGGCTCCCTCTGGGAACCGGAGGAACGCGCGGGGCTGGCCGATCTGACCGCCCTGCTGCTGACAAGGGGCACGACGACCCGAACGGCCGCCCAGATCGATGAATCGGTGGACTTTATCGGCGCCTCTCTTTCGTCATCCGCTGGTCGGGACTTGAGTGAAGTGGATTTGACCTTCCTGAAGAAGGATCTACCACAGGGGCTGAAGTTGCTGGCGGATATCCTGCTTCATCCGGTCTTTGAGCAAGGGGAGATCTCCAGAAAGACGCAGGAGTTGAAAGCGGCGTTACGGAAGCGACAGGAGGATCCGGGCGAAGTGGCGGAGGAAGTATTCAACAAACTGGTCTTTGGAAGCCATCCGTATGGCCGCCCGCTGGAAGGAAGCGAGACCTCCCTGGCTGCGATCACCAGGAATGAGATTGTGGGGTTCTATCGCGGTCACTACACTCCGGAACGGACATTTGTCACCGTGGTGGGCGACGTCGACCAAAGCGAGATCACCAGCCAGATCCGCACGCTACTTGGCTCGTGGCCCAAAGGCAAGGGAACCGTAAAGCGAGCGACGGAGCCCACGCCGCTTCAGGAGAAAATCGTTGTCAAAAAGGTGGATCGGAGCGTGACGCAGGCGAATATCATCCTCGGCCATCAAGGAATCCGGCGCGATAACCCGGATTTCTACGCCTTGACGGTCATGAACTACATCCTGGGCGGGGGCGGATTTTCCTCTCGCCTGGTGGAGCGAATACGCGAGCGGAACGGCTGGGCCTATGATGTAAGCTCCCAATTCTCCCCAGGACTGGAGCCGGGATCATTCCAGGTGGTGCTGCAGACGAAGAATGAGACCGCCGGCTCGGCGGTACAGGAGGTGGTGCGGGAGCTACGGCGGATCCGGGAGCAAGGGGTGACCGATCAGGAACTGGCTGATGCGAAGGCCTTCCTCACCGGAAGCTTTCCCCTTCGGCTCGATACTAACGCCAAGCTCGCCGGGTTGATTTCAGCAGTAGAGTATTATAGACTGGGCTTGGATTATGCCGACCGCTACCGGACGCTGATTGAAACCGTCAGCAAAGAGGACATCCTGCGAGTCGCGCGCACCTATCT
>JAGWRQ010000040.1 GCA_028869615.1 Candidatus Methylomirabilota bacterium
AGGCGCTTTCGCCGGAGTTCGCATCCTATCAGCGTCAGATCGTGGCGAATGCGAGGGCGCTTGGGGAGGCGCTGCAGAGCCACGGCTTTCGTCTGGTCTCCGGCGGAACCGATACCCATCTCCTTCTGATCGATCTGCGAGGGAAAGATCTGACCGGAAAGGCGGCTGAGACCGCGCTGGATCAGGCTGGTATCACGGTCAACAAGAACGCCATCCCATTTGACGGGGCAAAGCCGACCGTTACTTCGGGCATTCGGATCGGGACACCGGCCGTAACCACCCGGGGGATGCGGGAAGGCGAAATGAGAGAGATCGCGAACCTCATTGCCGACGTCCTGAAAGACGTGTCGAACACTGCGGCCCTGGTTGGGGTCGCGGCTCGAGTGAAAGAGCTTTGTGACGCCTTCCCGTTATACCGAGAGCAGCTTGCCCTCTCCTCTCCCCACCTTACGTAGGATCCTCCGAGGGACCCGCGTGTGAAGTGTCCCTACTGTGGCAGTCTCGAAGAAAAGGTCGTCGATTCCCGTGAGGGCAAGGATGGCGCAGTGGTCCGTCGTCGTCGCCAATGCCAACAGTGCCTGAAGCGTTTTACCACCTATGAGCGGATCGAGGAGATCCACTTCATGGTCATTAAGGCGGATGGGCGCCGGGAGCCGTTCGACCGGCATAAGATTCTGGCGGGATTGCTCAAGGCGACCCAGAAGCGGCCTGTCAGCGTCGTCCAGCTCGAGAAAATCGTGGATGAGATCGAGGGCCGCCTTGCGGAGAAGGCGGAGCGCGAAATGCCTTCTGCTGAGATCGGTGAGCTGATTATGGAGCGGCTCCACGAGATTGATGAGGTGGCGTACGTCCGTTTTGCATCGGTGTATCGTCAGTTCAAGGACGTCAGTCAGTTCGTCGAGGAGGTTAAGGGCCTCCGGGAAGGGGGGAGGCGTCGGAAGGCCCCGTAAAGGACAGCGATGAGTCCTTCGGGGATCGGCTCTCGAAGCGGCGATGGAACTTACCTTTACGTACCTTGCATTACTGTTCTACCTGAGCGCGAGCCTGGCATATATGGGCTCTCTTGCAACGCGGCCCGGCAAGCTCCTCCGGATCGCGGGCCTGCTGGGCCGTGTCGGGTTTGTCCTGCATACGGGGGCTGTGGCGGTTCATCTCTACCAACAGGGCCGTCCACCAGCCAATCTTGGCGATTGGCTCTCTTTCTACGCGTGGGCCACGGCGGCAGTATACATCATTGCCGAGGTGTACTATAAAAGTAAGGTGATCGGCTCGTTTGCGATCCCACTGGTGGTCCTCCTGCTCGGAGCATCGGCCGCCCTACCCAAGACGATCGAAACTCTGTCCCCGCCATTGAAGAACTTCGGGGTCTGGGCGCACGTGATCCTGACCCTGCTCGGCAACGCCGCCTTTGCGCTCGCTTGCTGCGGGGCGCTGATGTACCTGGTCCAGGAATGGTTGCTCAAATCCAGGCATCCTGGAGTACTCTTTGAGCGCCTTCCTTCATTGAAGCTGCTCGACGATCTGTGTCACTTCAGCCTGACACTGGGATTCCCGCTGCTGACCCTCGGCTTGTTGAGCGGTGTCTTGCTCAGCTATTCGGTGTGGGGTTCTTTGCTGTCCTGGGATGGCCGACAGATATGGTCAACCGTCACCTGGGTCTTTTACGCGGTCCTGTTGCATAGACGGCTGGCAGGTGGCTGGCGGGGTCGGAGGGCCGCCATTCTGTCGATCATCGGATTCTGCGGGGTTGTGTTTGCTACTATGTTAGCAAATCTCCTCATCAGAGGGACGCACGCATTTTGACATGGAAATCATTACCCTCGGTCTGAGCCACAAGACAGCGCCGATTGAACTTCGGGAGAAGTTCCACATTCCGGAGTCGGAGTTGCCGGAAGTCTTGGGGGATCTGGGTGGGTGCGGGCAGATCCTTGAGCGGATGATGCTCTCCACCTGCAACCGCGTGGAGACGTACGCGGTCGTGGACGACGTGGAGGGCGCGCGTCAGTTTCTCATAGAGTTGCTGTCCGAGCGGCAGAAGCTTCCACCGCAGGCTTTTGAGTCCTCTCTGTATCTGTTGACCGCCGATGAGGCGATCCGGCATATCTTCCGTGTTGCCTCGAGTCTTGACGCGATGGTGGTTGGCGAGTCTCAGATCCTCGGCCAGGTGAAGGCGGCGTACGCGGTTGCTCTCGAACAGAATGCTACGGGCATGATTCTCAATGCCCTGATGGAAAGGGCGTTTCGCGTCGCGAAGCGGGTTCGCACCGAGACCGGGATTGCGACCTCTGCCGTCTCAGTCTCTACCGCCGCCATCGAGCTGGCCAAGAAGATCTTCGGCGATCTGACGGGTCGTACGGTCATGCTGATCGGGGCCGGCAAGATGTCGGAGTTATCGGCCAAACATTTGCTGGCTGATGGCGTGGGTACGGTGATCGTAGCCAATCGGAATTTCGATCGCGCGGTGGAATTGGCCGAGCGGTGGGGCGGCCGGGCGGTGCGGTACGATTTCGTCAAGCTGGAGATGCTCCAGGCCGACATCGTCATCAGTTCGACCGGCGCCCCGCATCAGATCCTCTCCAAGGCCGACTTCCAGGAGATTATCGCGCAGCGCCGCAACCGTCCGATCTTTGTGATCGACATCGCCGTTCCCAGAGATGTCGATCCCGCGGCCAACGAGATTGACAATGTGTACCTGTATGATCTTGACGACCTCAAAGGAGTCGTGCAAGCCAACCTTCGCGAGCGACAGCACGAGGCGGATCTGGCGGAGGCGATGATCGATCGGGAGGTCAGGCAGTTTGCCGAATGGCTTGCGAGCCTGCACGTCGTCCCGACGATTGTGGCCATGCGCAAGAAGGTTGAATCGATCCGAGAGGAGGAACTCCAAAAGATTTTTGCGAAACTGGGAGACTTGACGCCTGAGGAGCGGCATGCTATCTCCCTCATGACCGGCTCGATTGTGAACAAGATTCTGCACGATCCGACGATGGAGTTGAAACGCCAGTCGGCCTTGAAAGAGGGCCACCTCTACGTGAATGTGCTGCGCAGGCTCTTCGGAATCAGGGAGGAATAACGTGGCCGGTGCGAGGCGTAATACGCTGAAGCTGGGAACGCGGGGAAGTCCGCTGGCGCTTTGCCAGGCGGGGCTCGTGTCGGAAAGTCTGAGCCGGCAATGGCCCGGCCTGGAAGTCAGTATCATTCCTATCAAGACCTCCGGTGACAAGTTCCTCGATGTGGTCCTTTCACAGGTGGGCGGAAAGGGCCTCTTTGTGAAGGAGATCGAGGAGGCCCTGCTCGACAGTCGGATCGACCTCGCGGTCCATAGCCTGAAGGATCTGCCTGCGGAGCTGGCGCCAGGCCTTCGGGAGGGGGCCGTCATGCGCCGCGAAGACCCGCTCGATGCGCTCATTGCGAGGAGCAGTCTTCGGTTTACGGACCTCCCTCGCGGAGCCAGAATTGGAACCAGCAGCCTGCGCCGACAGGTCCAGTTCCTCCATCATCGCCCGGACCTCCAGATCGTGTCCCTGCGCGGTAATGTGCAGACACGGCTGAAGAAGCTCGATGAGCTTGGCCTTGAGGCCGTGGTCCTGGCGGCCGCGGGCCTCATCCGCCTTGGGCTACAGGATCGGATTACTGAGCGCCTGCAGCCGGATCTGTGCTTGCCGGCTATCGGTCAGGGAGCGCTGGTGATCGAAATTCGGGAGGACGATCAACGAACGGCCGAGCTTGTGGAGCCGCTCAATCATCGCGAGACTCGACAGGCCACAATGGCGGAACGGGCGTTCCTGCGACGCCTGGGCGGGAGTTGCGTGACTCCGGTCGCCGCCTTCGGCGAGATTGAGGGCGAGGCGCTCGTTCTCACTGGAATGGTTGCCGGTCTGGACGGCAAGCGGCTGCTCAGGCACGCCGTTCGTGGGGAGACCGGCGCGCCTGAGCGGGTGGGGCAGGCGTTGGCGGAGATGTTGCTCGCCGCTGGAGCTGACGAGATCCTGCGCGAGGTGAATGCCCAGCTTTTGGGGCAGGGTCAATGACGGGGAAAGTCTATCTTATCGGCGCTGGGCCGGGTGATCCCGGCCTTTTTACGCTGCGTGGTGTGGCGTGTCTCAGAGAAGCCGATGTGATCGTGTACGATTATCTCGCCAACCCGCGTCTGCTTTCCTATGCCAGACCTGACGCCGAGCTGATCTACGTCGGCAAGAAGGGCGGCGACGCCGATGCGGCCACACAGGCGGAGATCGACCGTCTGCTGATCGAGAAGGCTCTGACTGGAAAGGTGGTGGCGCGGCTGAAAGGGGGCGACCCGTTCATTTTTGGACGGGGTGGCGAAGAGGGGGAGGAGCTGTTTCAAGCTGGTATCCCCTTCGAGGTCGTTCCAGGGATCACCTCAGCGATTGCCGTACCGGCATATGCAGGGATTCCCCTCACCCACCGCGATTACGCCTCGACGGTTGCCATTCTGACCGGACACGAGGATCCCTCGAAGCAGACGTCGCTGATCGCCTGGGAGAAGGTGGCGACCGGCATCGGAACATTGGTATTTCTGATGGGTGCCGGCAATCTTCCAACTATCGTTGAGAAGCTTCTCGGACACGGTCGGTCAAAAGATACGCCGGCCGCCGTCATGCACTGGGGGACGAAGCCTGAGCAGGAGACGGTCACCGGCACGCTCGAAAATATCGTGGCGCTCGCCCAGGCGCGCGGGTTAGGGCCGCCGGCGGTCCTGGTAGTCGGCGATGTCGTCCGGCTTCGAGAGCGGCTGAACTGGTTCGAGCACCGGCCGCTCTTCGGGAAGCGGATTCTTGTAACCAGGACCCGTGAACAGGCGGGTCGATTTGCCGAGTTGCTGGAAGGACAAGGGGCGGAGGTGGTGGAGATTCCTCTTATCGAAATTGCGCCGCCAAAAAGTTGGAAACCTCTCGACCAAGCGATCAAGCGGCTCGAGAGCTACCAATGGGTGATCTTTACCAGCGTAAACGGCGTCGAGGCTTTTTTCCGCCAGCTACGGGAGCTTCGCCAGGATGCCAGACGCCTGGGTGCCGCCAGGATCTGCGCCATCGGATCTGCGACCGCTGATTGTCTTGATAGACATAATATCATCCCCGATATTGTTCCGGCAGAGTTTCGGGCCGAAGGGATCATCGAGGCACTCAAGCCGTATGATCTGCGGGGCGCAAAGATCCTGTTGCCGCGGGCCGAGGTCGCGCGGGATCTGTTGCCGAAGGATCTCGAACAGCGGGGCGCGACTGTTGAAGTTGTTCCCGTATATAGGACTGTGAAATCAAATAGTTCTGTAGAAACCTTAAAGTCGCTTCTCATTGATAGGAAAATCGACCTTGTTACCTTCACTAGTTCCTCCACCGTCACCAACTTCGTGGAGGCGCTGGCGCAGGAAGACCTCAAGGCGATCTGCGAGGGGGTGCGCATCGCGTGCATCGGTCCCATCACGAAAGAGACAGCCGAACGCTTCGGTCTGACGGTCGATATCATGCCAAAACAGTACACCATCCCGACCTTCGCGGCAGCAATTGCCGATTATTTTGCGGCATAGCGCCAAATCCGCGACGAGCCGATTGCCGGCGGAGGAGAAGGTCTGACACCGCAAGGATCACGGAAGGGAGGGCTGGATGGCTAAACGAAGTGACAGCGTGATCGTGCTGTTGGTGATCCTCATATTGGGGGCATTGATAGGGACCGTGATAGGAGAGGTCATCGCCGCCATGGCGCCCGGCGGGACAGTGGAAAAGATCTTCAGCAAGGGGATCAACCCGGGGCTCTCCCCGCCTGCGACGCTCGACCTGAAGGTCCTGAACCTCTCCTTCGGTTTCACCGTGAAAATCAACCTCTCAAGCTTGCTGGGTATCGGTCTGGCGCTCCTGCTCTATCGGAAGTTGTGATTATCCTGGCTTCCGCGTCTCCTCGGCGGGAGGCGCTTCTACAGGCGCTGTGGGTCGAGCACCGGGTCCTCCCGAGCTTGGTCGACGAAGCGAGTCCGTTCGATGGGACGACGGCTGGCCGCGCGGAGGCTCTGGCCCTTCGCAAGGCGACCGAGGTGGTAGCTCGTATGGGAGAGGGGTTGGTTCTTGGCGCAGACACTATCGTCGAATGCGGCGGTTGCCTCCTGGGTAAGCCGAAAGATCGGGATGAGGCCCGCCGGTTTCTGTGCCTGTTGAGCGGTCGGAGTCATCTGGTGGTGACGGGGCTTGCCCTCGTGCAGGCCAGCGATGGCCGAACGGAGGTTGGACACGAGGTGACCGAGGTGCGGATGCGAGCTTTGGGAGATGCGGAAATTGACGCCTATGTGCAGACGGATGAACCGTTTGATAAGGCCGGGGGCTACGCGATCCAGGGCGCTGCCGAGGGCTTCATTGAAGGGATCAAAGGCAGCTTTACCAACGTGGTCGGCCTCCCGCTCGGCAGGCTACGCACGCTCCTCCTGCGGTTTGGCATCGATCCGTTCTGTCGGCAGGTCTGAACAGTGGTGAAACGGACTGACGCGAAGCAGGAGTATATTCTTGGGATTACCGGGGCCAGCGGGGCCGTTCTTGGCGTCCGGATGCTGGAGGTACTCCATGCGCTCAGCCTGCCTGTCCACCTGATCGTGTCCGAAGGGGCAAAGACGACACTTCGAGAAGAAAGCGGACGAACGGTAGAGGATCTCAAGCGCCTCGCGACCTTTTTCCACGACGATCGAGACCTCGGCGCATCCATCTCGAGCGGCTCCTATGTCTCGCCCAACGTGAGCGCGATGATTGTCGCGCCATGCTCGATGAAGAGCCTGGCGGCCATCGCCACCGGCTACACAGAGACCCTGATCGCCCGAGCGGCTGATGTAGTCCTGAAGGAGGGGAAGCATCTTGTGCTTGTGGTGAGGGAGAGCCCCTTTACCGTCATCCATCTGGAACAGATGTTGACATTGGCCAGGTCGGGCGTCAGAATCGTTCCGCCAATGCCGCCGTTCTATCAGAAGGCGACAACGGTCGAGGAGTTGGTAGACCAGATCGTCGGACGGGTGCTGGATCAGATCGGGCTCCACACCGACTTACCGAATCGGTGGCGGGGCGCGGAATAACGATCGGGGTGCTGCTGGCGATTATCCACGCCCGATACGTTATCCGCTTCCGTTCGCTGCTGTTCCATGCTATACAGTTGAATCGGGGATAAGTCGGCTGAAGGGTAGGGCAGGGAAGTGAGCCGATTGGGAAGAGCGCTGTATATGATCGCCATGTTGAAGGATAATCCGATATGATGGAACAGGGGGTTTTCCAGTTTATTGCCCACGGTGGGATCACGATGGTGATCCTCGTGATGCTGTCCATCTTTTCGATTGCGGTGATCGGCGAGCGATTCTATACATTTTATAAGGCTCAGAAAGCGACCGAACAGGTGGCCGAAAAGGGGTTGCAGTATGTGGCGGATGGGAAGATGGCTGAGGCGCTCCGCCTGTGCGAACGGAACGCCGGTAGCCCGGTTGCCAAGGTCCTGGAAGCCGGTCTCCTGGCCATCATCGATCAGGAATACCCGGCTCTCTTTGGTAAGCAATTTCCGCGTCGGCTGGAATCGTGCAAAGGGGCTATGCAGCGGACAACCTCTACAGAGATCTCCCGTCTGGAACGGTACTTGGGTTCATTGGCGACCCTTGGAAATGTTAGCCCGTTTGTCGGCCTCTTCGGAACCGTTCTGGGGATCATTCGAGCCTTTGGGGCGATGGCTAAAACGGGATCCGGCGGGCTTGGTACGGTGTCAGCCGGGATAGCCGAAGCGCTTGTGGCAACAGCCGCCGGCTTGTTCGTAGCGATTCCCGCGGTCATCGCGTATAACTATTTCGTCGGTAGGGTGAAACTGTTTACCGCAGCAATGGATAATGCGGCCTCAGAGATGGTGGATAGGCTGTTGGATCAGGCCGCTCATCACGAGGGTTAAAGGGGACACGCATGCAGTCTAACAGTGGGAAAGATCGACGGATGCTGTCAGAAATCAATGTGACCCCTTTGGTGGACGTAACACTCGTCCTGCTGATCATCTTCATGGTGACGACCCCGATGCTCCAGCGTGGGACTGATGTCCAGCTTCCGACAGCGCAGGCATCGCAGGTGAAAGAAGAGGATCGCATCACCTTGACAGTAACGAAAGACAGCCGCATTCTCGTCAATAATGAAGAGGTGCCCCGGCAGCAGCTTGAAGCGCGCCTCAAATCCATGACCGGTTCTGGGAAGGAGCGGGTGCTCTATTTACGCGGTGATGCCAGGGTCCCTTACGGTTTCGTCATCGATGTGATGGATGCCATCAAATCTTCCGGTATCGAGACGGTCGGGATGATTACCGAGCGAGCAGGGTCCAGATAGCTCGCTTTACCGTTGTGAGGCCACACCCGATATGTTCAGACTGATCCCACGGGAAGAGAAGTTCTTCGAGTACTTCGACAAAGCAGCCAATAATATATTGGAAGGCGCAAAAGTCCTCGTGCAGATGACGGATGAGCGCGGCGCGGACTTTCAGGAACGATGGAAGCGACTCGAGGAGCTCGAGCACGTGGGAGACAAGCTTACCCACCAGATTATCCGAAAGCTGAATCGGACATTCATTACCCCCATCGACCGCGAAGACATTCACAGTCTGGCCGTGGCGCTGGATGACGTCATGGACCTGATCGAGGCGTCGGCTGTGCGCATGAGTCTTTACAAGATCAAGCAGCCCACCGAGGAGGCCGGGAAGCTTGCCCAGGTTATCCTGAAATCGGCGGAGGAGATTGTCAAGGCGGTGTCGAACCTCGAGCGGATGGACGATGTAATGGAGCATTGCATCGAGATTAATCGACTGGAGAACATGGCTGATGAGATCAGCCGAGAGGCGATTGCCGACCTTTTTGATAAGGGGCACGACCCGATGGATGTGATTAAGTGGAAGGAGATTTACGAGACGATGGAGATGACCACCGACGCGTGTGAAGATGTGGCCAACATCGTCGAATCAGTGGCATTGAAGAGCGCCTGATCCCCGTGGTCCCACTCGTCGAGACCATACCACGTTCTCCCGCCGTATAACAGCCCGCCTATGCTGGGACTTGTTGTTCTGAGTATCTTGATCGCGTTGATCTTCGACTTCATCAACGGCTTTCACGATGCCGCCAACTCGATCGCGACCGTGGTGTCCACACGCGTGCTCTCGCCGATGCAAGCAGTGATCTGGGCCGCGGTCTTCAACTTTGTCGCCGCATTCGGCTTCGGGGTCAGTGTGGCGACGACTATCGGAAAGGGAGTCGTCCAACCTGAGGCGATCAATGAATATGTGATCATGGCCGGCCTTATCGGCGCCATTGCGTGGGACCTGATCACCTGGCACTATGGCATTCCGAGCAGCTCGTCCCATGCGCTGATCGGGGGGCTGGCCGGGGCTGCGATCGTCAACGCCGGCATCTCGGCTCTGATCCCCGCTGGCATCTATAAGATCCTCCTATTCATCGTCCTTTCCCCGCTGCTGGGTCTTGTCCTGGGATTCGGGATCATGGTGGTCGTCATCTGGGTCTTCTGGCGGGTCCGCCCCAGCCGGGTAGATCGCTGGTTCAGGCGATTGCAGCTTGTCTCGGCCGCGCTGTACAGTCTGGGACATGGGACCAATGATGCCCAGAAGACGATGGGAATTATCGCGGGCCTTTTGTTCAGCGCGGGCTACCTGGGTAAGGAGTTCTACGTTCCCATCTGGGTCATTCTGGCGGCCCACGCGGCGATCGGCTTGGGGACCCTGGCCGGCGGCTGGCGTATTGTCAAGACGATGGGGATGCGACTCACGAAGCTCAGGCCGGTCGGTGGCTTCTGTGCTGAAACTGCGGGAGCCGTGACGCTGATCGGTACCGCCATTGCGGGCATTCCGGTCAGCACCACTCATACCATTACCGGCGCCATTTCCGGGGTCGGGGCGACCAGCGGCCTTTCGGCGGTGCGGTGGGGAGTGGCTAGACAGATCGTCTGGGCCTGGATCCTCACCATTCCTCTCTCTGCTGCCATCGCCGCTGCCTCATTTTCCCTGATCAAACTCTACCTACGTTTCTAGATTTGCCGTGGCGTGAACCGAATGCCCCTGACCTGACGTTAGGTATGGTATGTTCGGACTCTCTCCGCAAGAACTGCAATCCTTCATGGCCCCCTATGTGGCCCACTGGGGATACCTGTTCATCGGCGTGACGGTCGTGCTCGGTAACATTGGGTTGCCGGTCCCTGAGGAGACGATCTTATTGGTAGGGGGCTATCTTGCGGCGAAGGGGATGCTGAGCCTCTGGGGGCTGATCCCGACGGCGATTGTAAGCGCCACCGGGGGGGATAGTCTTGGGTATTGGCTTGGGAGTCGGGCCGGGCGACGGCTCCTCCTGCAGTATGGAGTGGCCTTGGGGGTTACGCGCCAGCGACTCTTCGTGGCCGAGCAGTTTTTCGGGCGATACGGTCCCTGGACGGTCTTCCTGGCTCGCTTCATCGGCGGCCTCAGGTTCATGGCAGGGCCCCTGGCGGGAGCACTCCGCATGCCCTTTTATCGCTTTCTCCGCTACAACCTGACTGGTGCAGTAGTATACTGCTCTACAATGATCTACATTGCGTATTTTTCGGCCCCTTTCTTCGATCGGGTGGTCCACCTCGTTGCTATGGCAAACTGGATGCTGGCCCTCCTTGTACTCTTGATGGCACTAGGTTTCGTTGGCTGGTGGCTGTGGCGTGTCCAGATCCAGCAGGACAAGAGCTGAGTCGAATTCGCCGTGGCTAGATGTCGCCGCTGTTTACCGCGCCTCCGGGACTGGCCGTTCGCGACGCTCCTGCCGCCGCGCCAGCAGGGTGTAGATAGCCGACAGCACCAGCAGTGTGAGCGCCGTTGACGAGATCAGACTTTTTTTCTTGACACATCTGATGCTCCCCACCTATCTTGTCCCCAAGATGATCGACCGTAATACAGGAGGTCGGCATCGGATAATCGAATCGGTTCCTCGATAGGTGAGGCTCCCGCGCAACACACAGGCCACTGCCCCAAAGCGTCCAGAGACGCGTGATGGCGGGGTAGAACAGGGATTCCCGGATTAAGGGTCTCTCTAAGGTGGCTGAGACGGAAACGCCTCTGACGGGGCGCGGAGTTGAAGCTTGAGCGAGTGGGGCAAAGGGTTGGCCGATCATCAGCGTGATGACGCACCGACCTGGGACAGATGGTGCGCCCTTTCTCCGCTTTGGGGAAAGGGCTTTGCTTTTCCCCCGCGACTGAACCCTTTGGAGAGGGGACGACATGGATAGCAGTACTAGTCAGCCTCCACTGGGAGGCTGCTCCCGTACCGGGAGCGTGGAAGCCGCTAGCCGATAGGCGTTCACTCCTCTTATCTCTCGCCTCACGCTTCGCGTCCTGCATGCCCCCGGCGTGGCAGATGTGAAGGGTGAAGGCGGGTTACCCGCCGGGTTTTCATCCTTTCCCTGCAGCATCTTTCAGGTTGTCGCGGCGCTCTTTGCCTACCAGTCTATTCATCTGGCTGGATTCTTCGAGTAAGCGAGGGAGAGGCCGAGCGTTGTTGGGCCGGACCTGTACAACCAACCTCGAGGGGACATGATCATAGGCCTCCGCAGGACCATCCTGATCACATACGCCCTGCTCGCTTGCATCCTGCCGACTCTGGCCTCGGCGTACGAGCAGGATTGGAATTGGCACGTGCAAAACACGGACGTCGTTCAGTGGCATCCGCGATTTCCCGCCCGGTTCTCCGGACCGCAGAGTCTGAGTGAGACGAGTGCGGCCGAAGAGACCGTATCAGTAGATGTGTACGGGGGAATTCGGGTATGGGACGGGGCGGAACTGTACGCGGATGGGCTGATGTGGCATGGGTTTGGCTTGAGCGATACCCACGGGGTGGCCGGCTTCCCGAACGGCGAAGCTTTTCGGATAGGGACAAACTCTCTTCGTGGGACGCTGGCGCGCATGTTCGTGCGCCACACTATTGGGTTGGGCGGCGAGCGGGAAACCGTCGAGGACGACCAACTCCAGCTGGCCGGTACGCGGGACATATCGCGGATCACGCTCACGCTGGGGAAGATCAGCGTGAAGGACCTCTTTGATACCAATGCCTACGCCAACGACCCGCGCACCCAGTTCCTGAATTGGAGCCTGCTGGCGAACGGGGCATGGGATTACCCCGCCGATTCCCTTGGGTACACGATCGGGTTCGCCGCCGAGCTGAATCGCCCGAACTGGGCAGTGCGGTATGGGATCTTTGAGGTACCGAAGCGCCTCAATGGCGAGGCGTTTGACCGACACCTCCTGAAGGCCTGGTCCATGGTGACGGAGATCGAGCGCCGCTATGCCGTAGTCGGCCGTCCAGGGACGATCCGGCTGCTTGCGTACCTGACGCGAGCACACATGGGCAGGTATCAGGACGCGCTCAGCGCCCCCACCAGGCCCGCCGATACCACCCCATTTCGCAGGAACTATCACGGCAAGTACGGCGTCGGCCTGAATATGGACCAGGAGCTCATCGAGGGGGTCGGGGTATTCATGCGGCTGGGGTGGAGCGATGGGCAGACCGACTCATGGATGTTTACCGATGTGGACCGCACCGCTTCGCTGGGCGCGAGCATTAAGGGAAGGTTCTGGAGGCGCCACGATGATACCATCGGTGTGGGGGGCGTCTTCAACGGTATTACCGATGTTCACCGGAAATACCTCGCCGCGGGAGGTTTGGGAATTCTTGTCGGCGACGGCACGCTGTCGTACGGCTGGGAGCGGCTCCTGGAGGTCTACTATGACGCGGCCCTCTGGAAGCGCCTCCATGCTGCCTTGGACTATCAGTTTATCGTGAACCCGGCCTACAACCGCGATCGTGGCCCGGCCTCGGTCTTCGGCATGCGCGTGCACTGGAGCTACTGATCGGCGCGGCGACCTTCAGCCAGTTTGACGCTCGCGGCGCTCCCGCCACTGCGCTAGCAGGGCGTAGATGGCTGGCAGCGCCAGCAGTGTGAGCGCCGTTGACGAGATCAGACTTTGGGGTTGCGGAACAACATCGTACCCCCTGTGACCCTGCCGTCGAATCGGTACATGAACAGCTCGTCGAGGAAGACCGGGGGGAGCGCCGCGACTCGCTTTGTCTTACCCTGGGACGATTGCATGGCTGGCGTGGGCGCAGGCGCAGGGATGCCGCATCATGGAAGGAGGTGAAAACCGATGGCCCGCTTTCCGACATTGGCAAACATCATCCAGATGAAGCCCAAGCTCCTGTCAGGCAACGGGCGCGGGTTGATGACCTCAAGCGCTGCAGGCGTGTTGCTCCGGTCGTCAGAGGCAGACAGCTCGTCCGCTCTGCACGCGTTGGAGACGAGTGAGCACGGCCTGACGGAGCGTGAAGTCGCGAATCGTTTGGAGCAGTACGGCAAGAACGAGGTGACCCGCGAGAGGCCGCCGGCCTGGCACTGGATGCTCCTGCGCAACTTCAAGAACCCGTTCATCGT
>JAGWRQ010000247.1 GCA_028869615.1 Candidatus Methylomirabilota bacterium
AGCGCGGACAAGATGGTCGCCGACATCGAATCGCTGTATGACACGCTGCTGATACAGAAAGGGTTGGCGAGTGCGTAGTAAGGCAGGAAGTTGGCTCTCCATAGCGGCCATCCTCTGCGTGGCTGCCTCTGCGCAGGCCGAAGAGACACTTGAGCTCCTGCCCACGATCATCCATCTCCATAGTTCGCTCAGCTCAGGTAGCAACTCGCTCGATGCGTTAGTCGAGCAGGCCTCGCGCGAAGGGGTTGGCGCCATCCTGTTGACCGAGAATCTCCTGCTGCGATTCGAATATGGCCTCTTCCCACTCCGGAACCTCGTCCGAAAGCAGATAGAATATCCATCAGTCCTGACCTACGGCATCGATCGCTATCTGGACCTGGTGCAACAGGCAGGCCAGCGGCATCCAGAGGTCATCCTGATCCCAGGAGTCGAGGTTGCCCCGCACTATCTGTGGACCGGCTCCGCCTTTACCAAGGACCTGACGATGTATAACGGCCAGAAAAACATCCTGGTTGTGGGACTGGAGCGGCCAGAGGACTATAGGGGGCTGCCGGTGATCGGCAATGGGGTCAACAGTCGGTTCAGGTGGGAGAGCCTGCTCCTGCTCTCGCCAGGGATCCTGGTGGCGCTCGGTGTTTGGCGTCTCAAGCGGAAGCGTATCCGCCGCCATCGATTCGGAGGGATGACGCTGGCAGAGCAACGAACCGCCTGGGGACCTGGTCTGGTCCTCATCGGCCTGGGGTTCCTCTTCCTGGCGAACAACTTTCCCTTCATCGTCTCGCAGTTCGACCAGTACCACGACCCTGGCCTTCGCCCCTATCAGGAGCTGATCGATTATGCCGCCCTAAAGGGCGCCGTGAGCTTCTGGTCGTACCCGGAAGCGCAAGACTTCTCTCAAAACAGCTTTGGCGGTTTAGGGATCGTAACCATCAAGACTGATCCATACCTGGGCGATCTTCTGAAAACTTCAGGCTACACGGGATTCGGCGCGGTCTACCAGCAGAATGTCACCGCTCTTGATCCGGGCGGAGGATGGGACCAGCTCCTCCTGGAGTATACCGCCGGACGCCGCGAGTACCCCGTCTGGGGAATCGGCGAGTTGGGGTATCACGGCTCGGAGAAGCGGCTCACCGATGTGCAGACGTTCGTGTGGGTCCGGCAGCGGAGCCGACAGGGCGTCCTGGAGGCGATCCGGCGCGGTCGGATGTTCGCTGTGCAGCGGCCGCACGACTATACGTTGCTGCTCCGCGACTTCTCTCTCTCACAGGAGGGCGGAAAGCGCGCCGCCATATCCGGGGAAGAGTTGCGGATCGCAGGGCAAGATCCTCTCCTCGTGCGCATCAAGGTGGAAGCCAGCGATGGCTCTCACCGTCCGTTGCGCATCGACCTGATCCGGTCCGGAGCCTTAATCCGACATTTCGAAGGCGAGACGCCATTTCAGGTCGTCTACCGGGATACTCCACCCTCCGGAAGCGGCAAGATCTTCTACCGGCTGAAGATCACGTCGCCTCACCTCCTGGCGTCCAACCCGATCTTCGCCCAACGCCTCGGAGACGCGTGATGATCGTCGCCGTTCACCAACCGCAGTATCTGCCCTGGCTCGGCTATTTCGACAAAATGGACCGGTGCGATCTCTTCGTATTCCTGGACTCGGTACAGTTCAAGAAAAACGAGTGGCAGAATCGGAACCGCATCAAAACGGCGAGCGGCTGGCAGTACCTGACCGTCCCGGTGCGTCATCGCTTCCCCCAATCGATTCTCGATGTGCAGATCGATAATCGCGCGGATTGGGCGAGAAAGCATCTGCAGGCGCTCATGGTACACTATGGCAAGGCTCCTTATTTCGCCGATCACCTGCCGTTCTTGCAGGGGGTCTATGGCAGGCGTTGGGATTCGCTCTGCGAGCTGTGCATCGTTCTCATCCAATACCTGACCGCTGCCATAGGGATCACGGTCAAGGTGGCACGGAGCTCGGAGGGGCAGTTCAGCGAGGAACCGACGGAGCGACTCATCAAAATCTGTCGCTGGGCCGGCGCGGATGCGTATCTGGCGGGAGCAGGGGGACTTCACTATATGCGGCTCGATCGGCTTCGGCAGGAGGGAATTCAGGTGGTCCAGCAGGCATTCGAGTCGCCGATGTACCCCCAGCTATACGGGCGATTTGAACCGAACCTGTCCGTTGTCGACCTGCTGTTCAACTGCGGGCCGGCAAGTCTGGAGATACTACGCGGCAGTAGAAAGGGGACGAGACCTACTGGGCCATCACCTGGAAAGGAGGAGGCGTGAACATCCTAGCGATCGGAGCCCATCCCGACGACATCGAGTTCGGCTGCGGAGGGAGTTTGATCAAGTATGCCACGGCGGGCCACAGCATCTACCTCCTCGTGCTGACGGATGGGAGCAGCGGCGGGAGTCCGGCTATGCGGCGGCGGGAGCAGAAACAGGCGGCCAAGCGCCTCCACGCCAAAGAGGTCTTCTGGGGAGCCTACCGGGACACGGAGCTTCCGCTCAGCCAAGCACTGATCCAAGAAATTGAAGG
>JAGWRQ010000248.1 GCA_028869615.1 Candidatus Methylomirabilota bacterium
AGCAGCGAGCGGACGCGGGCCCTCAGCGTCGTCCGGCTGAACGGCTTCGTGATGAAGTCGTCGGCGCCCGCCTCAATCCCTCGAATCCTGGCGTCTTCCGCCCCAAGCGCGGTGAGCAAGATGATGGGCGTCAGGCGGGTGCTTTTCTCCTCTTTCAGTCGTCTGCAGACAGCGTAGCCATCCAGCTTCGGCATCATGACGTCCAGCAGAATCAGGTCCGGAGGGGAGGTGGCCGCCTGAGCCAGGGCCTCCTGGCCATCGGCGGCCGCTACGACCTCATACCCCTCAGCCTGCATGAGGGCCGTCAGCAACTCAACGTTCCGCGCGTTGTCGTCCACGACAAGCAGCCGCGACGGCTTAGAGAATACGTGGGGAGTTCGCATGTCCGCACCTCACTCCTGTAGGAGAACAGCGTTATATTTTTATAGTATAGCGCGTACGCAAAGCCGACAACAACCAATCAATCCTCGGTATGGTTCGATACGATCAGCATTGTCTTGTATGCCAAGCCGTTTTCAAGCCATGAGGTCTAAGGTTGGCTGGAGAGGGTGATGGGGAGCCGAACCGTGAAGGTGCTGCCACGGCCTTCGCCCTCAGAGACGGCAGCAATCGTTCCGCCGTGGAGTTCGACAAGTTTCCTGGTCAAGGCGAGGCCAAGCCCGGTTCCCTCGGTACGCAGAGCGGTTGCCGCATCCAGGCGGACGAACTCCTGGAAGAGTCTGGGCAGGTCTTCCGGCTTGATTCCGATCCCGGTGTCGGCGACGGCGATTTCCACACACTCGCCAGGGTAGAGGGTATAGGGTTTAGGGTCTAGACGAGAGCCTTCACTAGACCCTAGACCCTCCCCCCTAGACCCTACGCGGGCGGTGACCATGATCTGTCCGCCATCGGGGGTGAACTTCACAGCGTTGGAGAGCAGGTTCAACAGGATCTGCTTGAAGCAGACGGGATCGGCGGTGAGAGTGGACGGCGCCTCATCAACACGCAGTTCGAGGGCCAGGTGTTTCCGGTCGGCCTGGAGCTGGATTTCCGTCACGGCGGCGTATACCGCCTCTCGACACTCGAACGGTTCGGGTCGTAACTCGATCTTGCCCGCTTCGATCTTCGAGAGGTCCAGGAGATCATTGATCAGCGACAGCAGATGCTCCCCGCTGGCCTTGATATGCTGCGCAAACCGGACTCGCTTCTCCGTCAAGACGTCAAAGTCCGGGTCCTGGAGGAGTTCAGAAAAACCGAGAATCGAGCTCAACGGCGTCCGCAGCTCATGCGACATGTTGGCAAGCAACTCCGACTTATGGCGGGACGCGGTCTCGAGCTGTTGATTCGCCGACACCAGTTCCCGGGTGCGCTCCTGGACTCGCTCCTCCAGCTTGACCGCGTGTCGCTTCACCTCAGCGAGCAGTTGCGCGTTCTCGATCCCCACGGCGGCATGGGCCGCCAGGGCCGTCAACAGCGACTCCTCCATGGCGGTAAAGGCCCGCGGCCCTATCGCGGCGACCGTCAGCACGCCGAAGAGCTTGCCGCGGGCCCGCATCGGCGCACCGAGCACGCCCCCTATCCCGTTAAGGACCGCCAGCTTCCGGAAGATGGTCACATCCTCCTGCCGGATGTCTCTGACGTTGACGGCCCGTTGCCTTGCCACGACCTGACCGGGGACGTCCTGGCCCACCCTGAACCGCAGGCGCGAGGCCAGCTCATCCGGAATGCCATGCCAAGCCACGGGGATCAGCTCCACGCCGTCGTCACTGAGGCGGGAGACCAGCGAATGATCCACCCAGAGTAGAGCCGTGGCGGCACGGGTCACTCGGTCCAAAAGCTCACCCAGGTCCAGGGTCGAGGCGACCAGTGTCGCGAGGCCGTTCAGGATAAGGAGGGCCGCTCTCTCGTCCTCGAGGGCCCGCTGGGCAATGGCGTTCTCGATGGTCGAGGGAAGCTGCTGCAGATACCCCTCCCGCTTGACAATATAGTCCAACGCCCCCAGCTTCAACGCCTGGACGGCGGTCGCTTCGTCGCCGTGGCCGGTAACCATCACCACCGGGACGCGAATCCTCTGCTCGCGCATCTCCTGGAGAACCTCCAGGCCGTTGAGGCCGGGCATCCGGTAATCCAGGAGTACAAGATCGTACTTGCCAGCCTCGAGTCTTTGCAAAGTTGAGGCGCCTGTCCCGACCGTCTCGACCTGCAGATGGGGCGCGTGGGTCGCCAGATGGCGCAGGGTCAGATCCAGATCGACGGGATCGTGTTCGGCGTACAGGACGCGAAGGCCGGCAGCACGACGGCTCAGTATATGCCGGAACCGGCCCAGCGCTTCCCGGATGGCGCTCGGCAGGCGGTTCAGGTGGCCGGGCTTCTTGATGACGTAATCCGTGGCCCCGGTCTTCAGCGCCGCGACGGCGACATCGTGATCCCCGCTCCCTGTCACCATCAGGACCGGCACGTCCGGAGCGGTGGATATAACGTCTCGCAGGAGCTGAAGGCCCTCTACGTCCGGCAGGCGGTAGTCCAGCAGGACGACATCGAATGCTTCGCCTC